>NZ_JBKCLH010000056.1:0-4391 GCF_046300915.1 Roseateles sp.
GTTCCTCTGATCTCCGGCTGGGACACTGCCGATCTGGCCGTGGACCTGGGCCTGCCCCTGGTCCTGGTCGTGGGCCTGCGCCTGGGCTGCATCAACCACGCCCTGCTCACGGCCGAGGCCCTGCGCGCACGCGGCCTGCGCCTGGCTGCCTGGGTGGCCAATACCGTGGACCCCGATATGCCCCATGTGGCCGAGAATCTTGAGGCCCTCCAGGCCGGTCTGGATGCGCCTTGCTGGGGCCATGTGCCCCGGCTCCCCACTCCCTCCCCGGCGGCCGTGGCCGCCCATTTGCAGCAGGCCCTGCTGCAGCAAGCCTTGAAAGCCTGACGATGAACCAGACCGTCAACCAGATCCAGACCCTGACGCCCACCACCGACGCCGACCGCCGCAATGCCAAGCCCTGGACGGTGGACGAGGTGGCGGCCCTGTTCGAGCTGCCCTTCAACGATCTGCTCTTCCGCGCCCAGCAGGTGCACCGCGAGCATTTCGACGCCAATGCGGTGCAACTTTCCACCCTGCTGTCCATCAAGACCGGCGGCTGCGAGGAAGACTGCAAATACTGCCCGCAGTCGGCCCATTTCGACACCGGTCTCAAGGCCGAGAAGCTGATTCCGCTGGAAGAAGTGATGGAGGCCGCCCGCGCCGCCAAGGCCAATGGCGCCACGCGCTTTTGCATGGGCGCCGCCTGGCGCGCGCCCAAGGAGCGGCATCTGGAAGCCATCGGCGAGATGATCTCGGGCGTCAAGGCCCTGGGTCTGGAGACCTGCCTGACCGCCGGCATGCTGGCCGAGGGCCAGGCCGAGCAACTTAAAGGTGCGGGCCTGGACTACTACAACCACAACCTGGACACCGCGCCCGAGTTCTACGGCCAGATCATCACCACCCGCACTTACCAGGACCGCCTGGACACCCTGGAGCGCGTGCGCGCCCAGGGGCTCAAGGTCTGCTCGGGCGGCATTGTGGGCATGGGCGAGACGCGCCGCCAGCGCGCCGGCCTGGTGGTGCAGCTGGCCAATCTGAATCCCTACCCGGAGTCGGTGCCCATCAACAATCTGGTGCAGGTGGAGGGCACGCCCCTGGCCGGCACGGCCCAACTGGACCCCTTCGAGTTCGTGCGCACCATCGCCGTGGCGCGCATCACCATGCCGCGCGCCATGGTGCGGCTCTCGGCCGGCCGCGAGGAGATGCCGGAGAGCCTGCAGGCCCTGTGCTTCCTGGCCGGCGCCAACAGCATGTTCTACGGCGACAAGCTGCTCACCACCAGCAACCCCCAGGCCGAGAAGGACCGCCAGCTGATCCAGCGCCTGGGCATGCACTGCGCCAGCGAGGCCGAGCTCAGCGCCGCGGAGGCCGGCGAGGCCTGCGGCGGCCACTGCCACTGAACGATTCAAAGACCGGAGACATTGCCATGTTCAAGAAGATCCTCATTGCCAATCGAGGCGAAATCGCCGGCCGCGTCGCGGCAACGGCCCGGCGCATGGGCATTCAGACCGTGGCGGTGTATTCGGAAGCCGACGCCAAGGCCAAGCATGTGCAGGCCTGCGACGAGGCGGTGCTGATCGGCGGCCCGGCGCCCAAGGACTCCTATCTGCAGTGGCAGCGCATCCTGGAGGCCGCCCGGGCCACCGGCGCCCAGGCCGTGCACCCGGGCTATGGCTTTCTGTCGGAGAACGAGGATTTCGCCCAGGCCTGTGCCGAGGCGGGCCTGGTCTTCATCGGCCCGCCGCCCTCGGCCATCAAGGCCATGGGCCTGAAGGCCGAGTCCAAGCGCCTGATGGAGGCGGCCGGCGTGCCCCTGGTGCCGGGCTATCACGGCGCCGACCCGGACCCGGCCCTGCTCACGCGCGAGGCCGAGCGCATCGGCTATCCGGTGCTGATCAAGGCCAGCGCGGGCGGCGGCGGCAAGGGCATGCGCGCCGTGTTCGCGGCCGAGGAGTTCGAGGCCGCACTGGCCTCCTGCCAGCGCGAGGCCATCAACAGCTTCGGCGATGACGCGGTGCTGATCGAGCGCTATGTGCAGCGCCCGCGCCATATCGAGATTCAGGTCTTTGGCGACCGTCATGGCGACTGCGTCTATCTCTTCGAGCGTGACTGCTCGGTGCAGCGCCGCCACCAGAAGGTGCTGGAAGAGGCCCCCGCCCCGGGCATGACGCCCGAGCGCCGCCGCGAGATGGGCGAGGCCGCCGTGGCCGCGGCCAAGGCCGTGGGCTACCAGGGCGCGGGCACGGTGGAGTTCATCGCCGAGCAGGACGGTCGCTTCTACTTCATGGAGATGAACACCCGCCTGCAGGTGGAGCATCCGGTGACCGAGGCCATCACCGGCCAGGACCTGGTGGAGTGGCAGCTGCGCGTGGCGGCCGGCCAGCCCCTGCCGCTCAAGCAGGAGCAGCTGCGCATGCACGGCCATGCCATCGAGGCGCGCATCTGCGCCGAGAACCCGGATGCCGGCTTCCTGCCCGCCACCGGCACGCTGAGCGTGGCGCGCTGGCCGGCCCATGTGGCCTTCGAGCGTGGTGAGGTGCGCATCGACTCGGGCGTGGGCGAGGGCGATGCCATCAGCCCCTTCTACGATTCCATGGTGGCCAAGCTCATCGTCTGGGGCGAGACCCGCGAGCAGGCCCTGGCCCGCCTGGATGCCGCCCTGCGCGACACGCATATCGTGGGCCTGCAGACCAATGTGGCCTTTCTGCGCCGCTGCGCGGCCACGGCTTCGTTTGCCGGCGCCGATCTGGACACGGCCCTGATCGAGCGCGAGCGCGCCGCGCTCTTCGAGCAGCCGGGTCTGGCCCTGGATGTGGCGGCCGCGGCCGTGGTGGCCCACACCCTGGCAGCCGAGGCGGCCGCCCCGCGCGCGGGCGATCCCTGGAGCCAGCGCGATGGCTGGCGCCTGTTTGGCGCCGCCACCCGCCGCTTCGAGCTGGACCTGGTCGGCAACCACCACCAGGTGCTGCTCTCCCGCCACCACCGCGGCGGCATGAGCCTGAGCGTGGCGGGCCAGGTCTTGCCCTTTGCCGTGAACAGCCACAGCCTGGAGTGCCATGAGCTGCTGCTGGGCGAGGGCCTGGCCCAGCGCCGCGTGGTGGCCACGGTCTATGGCCTGGGCGAGAAGGTGGCGGTGTTCACCGCCCAGGGCTCGGCCCTGGTGACCGAGGTGGATGTGATCGCCCATGCCGGCGAGGGTTCCTCCGAAGCCGGCCGTCTGACCGCGCCCATGCCGGGCAAGATGGTGTCCTTCCTGGCCCAGCCGGGCGACAAGGTGAGCAAGGGCCAGGCCCTGGCCGTGATGGAGGCGATGAAGATGGAACACCAGATCCATGCCCCGCGCGACGGCGTGGTGGCCGAGCTGCTCTACGCCGTGGGCGACCAGGTGGCCGAAGGTTCCGAACTCTTGAAGCTGGAGGCATGAGATGAGCTTGCCCAGTCACGTCACCCTGGTCGATGTGGGCCCACGCGACGGCCTGCAGAACGAGAAGCAGCCGGTGTCCACCGCGCACAAGGCGCAGCTGGTGGCCCTGCTGCAGGAGGCCGGCCTCAAGGAGATCGAGGTCACCAGCTTCGTCAGCCCCAAATGGGTGCCGCAGATGGCCGACAACGCGGAGGTGATGGCCACCATCGCGCGCCGCCCCGGCGTGCGCTACTCGGTGCTCACGCCGAATATGAAAGGCTTCGAGGCGGCCCTGCCGACCCAACCGGACGAGATCGTGGTGTTCGCCGCGGCCTCCGAAGCCTTCAGCCAGAAGAACATCAACTGCTCCATCGCCGAAAGCATCGAGCGCTTCGCCCCGGTGGTGGCCGCGGCGCATGAGGCCGGCATCAAGGTGCGCGGTGCGCTGTCCTGCGCGCTGGGCTGCCCCTACCAGGGCGAGATCAGCCCCGACGAGGTGGAGCGCGTGGTGCTGCTGATGAAGAGCATCGGCGTGGACCATATGGGCGTGGCCGACACCATTGGCGTGGGCACGCCGCGCAAGGTGCAGGCCGCCATGGAGCGCGCGCTCAAGCACTATCCCCTGGTGGAGGTGAGCGGCCATTTCCACGACACCTATGGCCAGGCCCTGAGCAATATCTACGCCTGCCTGGAACTGGGCGTGCACACCTTCGACGCCAGCGTCGCGGGCCTGGGCGGCTGCCCCTATGCCAAGGGGGCGACCGGCAATGTGGCGACCGAGGACGTGGTCTTCATGCTCAACGGTCTGGGCATCAGCACCGGCATCGATCTGGACCGTCTGGTGGATGCAGGCGCCTTCATCTCCAGCGTGCTGGAGCGCCCCCCGGTCTCGCGCGTGGGTCGCGCCATCCTGGCCAAGCGGGCGGGCTGAGGGTTTCCCTGAGGCCCCACCTCTGCTGCGGGGGGGGGGGCCGACGACCGGAGTGCCTGCCGTGGGGGTTGCGGG
>NZ_JBKCLH010000057.1:0-15673 GCF_046300915.1 Roseateles sp.
CTACGCCCCCTATGTGTACGACGCCGTGAACGTGATGGTGGCCGCCATGGTCAAGGCCGGCTCCGCTGAGCCGGCCAAGTACCTGCCGGTGCTGGCCAAGACCGAGGGCTACAAGGGTGTGACGGGCACCATCGCCTTCGATAACAAGGGCGACATCAAGAACGGCGCCCTGACCCTGTTCACCTACAAGGGTGGTGCTCGCGAGCAGATCGCCGTGGTCCGCTGATCGGATCCGGGCTCATGAGGAGGGCGGCCGCTGGCCGCCCTTTTTCATGGGGCAATTCTTCAATCCGGGGCGCCGGGTTCGGCCAGGCCGCGCATGGCTTGCACGCAGCCGCTGGCCAGCAGATCGCTCAGGGACTGTGGGTCGGGGGGCAGCCTCCGTCCGGGTGCTGGTGTGATGCCCATCCAGCCATCCCGACCCTCACGCTTGACCTGATACATGGCCTGGTCGGCCAGTTCCAAGACCTCGTGCCAACTCAGAACGCTCTGTTCGCGTGCCAAGGGGAAGCAGGCAAAGCCCACGGAGCAGCGGACCCGCAATCGCAGCGGACCGAGTTCGAAATCCCGGGCGCGAAATGCCTCGCAGATTCGTTCGGCCAAGTGGGGTGATTGCTCGGCTTCCATGCCGCGATCCACCAGCAGGAACTCCTCCCCCCCCAGACGGACCAGATAGCTGGAGTGGCGGCAGATGGCCTGCAAGCTCCTGGCAGCCTCCACCAGGGTCTGGTCGCCCACGCCATGGCCATGCCGGTCGTTGATGGCCTTGAAGTGGTCGATGTCGATCAGATAGGCCACGATATGCAGGCCGGTGCGCCCGACATCGCGCTGCGCCAGTCCCAGATCCGAAGCGATGTGCTGCTCCAGAAAGCGCCGGTTGTGCAGCCCGGTGAGCGGGTCGGTCAGGGTGGCGGCGGTGAGCAATTCATTCGCCAGGGCCAGGGCATGGTTGCTGAACTCCAGTTCGGCCGTGCGCTCCATCACTCTTTGCTCCAGGGTGCGATTGGCCTGCAGCAGGGCCTCGTGCGCCAGCTGTGTCTGGTGCCTGGCTTCGATATGGCTGCACAGCGAGCCCAGGTGCGAGGCCAGCAGCACATCCTCACGCGACCAGGGCCGGGGCGGCCCTTGCCGGGCCAGCAGCAGCAGGCCCAGCCAGCGCCCCTGCTGCCGCAGCGGAACTTCGATGGCCGAACCCAGGCCCAGGGACTGCAGCAACGGGCGCAGCGGCGTCACATCGGGATGGGCGCGCGAATCATGCAGCACCCGAATGTCTTGGGGCGGGCGCTGCGACTGCCGCAGTGTCTCGACATAGCGCTGCCACTGAGGCCTTGCATCGGGGGCCAGGCCGGCGTCGGCCATCGATACCGCCGCGCCGTCGGGCCAGTACCAGACCGAGGCGAAATCGGCACGCAGGATCAGGGCACCGGCCTGGGTCAGTCGCCGCAGGGCCTGTGCCCGGTCGGTATCGATCTGCTGCAGCTCTTCGCTCAAGAGCAGCATGCGCTCCAGGGGCGGTGGTTCGCTGAGGTCGTACTGCCTCAGGGCATCCAGATTCTCGGCCACATGCAGCTGGTCCAGCAGACGGGCTTGCAAGGCCTTGGCCGCTCGGGTGTGATGCAGGGCCCGACTCAGATCACCGGCCTGCTCGGCCAGCAGGGCCAGGGCGTCCAGGCAGTCGGCGGCCTGGCGACGCGCGCCGGTCTGTTCGGCCTGATTCAGGGCCCGCTCGAAGGCGATGCGCGCCGCCTCCGCCTGACCCTGAGCGAGCTTGATTTGCGCCAGCGTGCGGTAGACGCCGCTGAGCAGCCAGCGGTTGTCGGCGGCCTCGGCCAGCTTGCGCGCCTGCTCGACGCGGAGGGCGGCCAGCTCAAGCGCCTGCTGCTGCAGGGCGAGGTCGGCCAGCTGCCACAGACATTCACCCTCGTAGTGGCGTATGGCGCCGCGCCGCGCCGCCTCCAGTCCGCGCTCAAAAGCCTGGGCGGCAGCCTCGGCCCGCCCGATCACGCGCAAATTGAAGCCCTGGTTGATGGCGACCTTGCTGACCAGGTAGTCGTCCTGCAAGGACTCGGCCAGCCGGGCGGCATCGCCGTGCAGGCGGGCGGCGGTGTGGCCATTGCCCAAGGCGTCATAGATCTGGCCCAGCCCCACCCGGGCCTCCACCTCGGCATCGGCCACCTCGCTCAAGCGGGCCAGCTGCATGGCGGCGGACCAGCATTGCGCGGCCTCACCATAGTCACCCCGGCTGTAGGCCAGCCGTCCCATGGCACACAGCAGCCGTGCTTGCTCGGGATTCCAGCCCTGTTCCAGGCTCAGGGCTTGCAGGCGCTGCATCTCGGGTCCCAGAGGCTGGCCCTGGCCCAGGACTTCCAGGCACTGAAAACGCAGATAGGTCAGGCTGCACAGCCAGCGTGACGATGCGTCGCGCGCGGCCTCGGCCTCGCCGAGGCTGCCCAGCCACGCTGCGAGCAGCCTCGGGTGCTGGAAGCGCCATGCCAGCAGTCGCTGCCAGCGTGGGGGCAGCGCGCGCGCATCCGAAGCCGCCAGCAGATGCCGCAAGGTGGCGCAGCTGCGGCCTGGCTTGGCACAGGTGCTGTCCAGCAACAGGGGCTCGGCATTGCGGCTCATGGCAGTGAGGCTGTGGGCGACACGAAACCAGCTTATCTCAAAGCCCGGTGGCGCGAGACGCTGTCTCCACGTATTCCTTGACGGGGCCCAGAATCGGGGCCTGTGCACGGGCTTGGGTCCGCGCCTTCGTCTTCAACGCCAATACCTATGTCCGCAGCTCCCCCATCCCGCCCGACCCGCAGCCCCACCGAGCTGGCCCAGGCTCAGCTTGATGCCTACAACCGCAAGGACCTTGAGGCCTTTTGTGCCTGCTACAGCGAGGATGTCAAGGTCTGGCACCCGCCCGAGCCCGAGCCCCGGCTCTCGGGCATGCGCGCCTTCAGGGCGCGCTATGCGGCGGGCCCGTTTGCCCAGCCCGCCGTTCGGGCCGAGGTCAGCCAGCGCCTGGTACTGCCCGAGATGGTGGTGGATCATGAGGTGGTTCACGGCCGTGCCGACGGCCCCAGTGAGCTTGCCGTGGTGTACCGCTGCCGCGAAGGCCTGATTGCCGAGGTCTTCTTCTTCACGCGGCCGGCCTGAGCCTCCAGGCCGCGCCTGGGAAAACCCCTCCGGAGTCGGGGGTGCGGGCTTCTAGAATGCGGGCAAAGTCCATTGCATTCGAAGGGAGAACCCATGGCCACTGCCCGCAGCGGCAAGTCCGCCAGCAAGGCCGAGGAGACGACAGGCCTGCGGGTGCTCAAGAAGTACCCCAACCGGCGCCTTTACGACACCCGCAGCAGCAGCTACATCACCCTGGCCGACGTCAAGGCCATGGTGCTGGAGGCTCAAGAGTTCGAGGTCCGCGACGCCAAGACCGGCGAGGACCTGACCCGCTCCATCCTGCTGCAGATCATCCTGGAGGAGGAGACCGGCGGCGTGCCCATGTTCTCCACCGCCGCGCTCTCGCAGATCATCCGCTTCTATGGCCATGCCATGCAGGGCGTGATGGGGGCTTATCTCGAGAAGAACATGCAGTCCTTTACGGAGCTGCAGAGCCAGTTTGCCGAGCAAAGCAAGGGGCTGCCCTTCAGTCCCGAGGCGTGGACCCAGTTCATGACGGCCCAGAACCCGGTCATGCAGAACCTCATGGGCGGCTATCTGGAGCAGTCCAAGACCCTGTTCGAGCAGATGCAGGAGCAGATGAAGCAGGCGGGCGCGCTCTTTCCCGGCATGGCCGGCATGTCGGGTTTTCCGGGCAAGAAGCCCTGAGATGCACCCAGCGCCGGGCGCGCTGCGTCCGGCTTGAGGGACAATCGGGGCATCATGAGCGATACCTCCGTCCTGAGCCCGTCCCAGCCCGCAGCGCCCGGCACGGCTCCCAAGATCGGCTTCGTCAGCCTAGGCTGCCCCAAGGCCCTGACCGATTCCGAGCTGATCCTGACCCAGCTGCGCGCCGAGGGTTACGAAACCTCCAAGACCTTTGCCGGTGCCGATCTGGTGATCGTCAACACCTGCGGCTTCATCGATGACGCCGTCAAGGAAAGCCTGGACACCATTGGCGAGGCCCTGGCCGAGAACGGCAAGGTCATCGTCACCGGCTGCCTGGGTGCCAAGGCCGGCCAGGCCGGTGGCGACAACCTGATCAAGGAAGTTCACCCCAGCGTGCTGGCCGTGACCGGCCCCCATGCCACCCAGGAGGTGATGGATGCGGTGCACACCCATGTGCCCAAGCCCCACGACCCCTTTGTGGACCTGGTGCCGGCCCAGGGCATCAAGCTCACGCCCAAGCACTACGCCTATCTGAAGATCAGCGAGGGCTGCAACCACCGCTGCAGCTTCTGCATCATCCCCAGCATGCGCGGCGATCTGGTCTCGCGTCCCATCGGCGATGTGCTGAACGAGGCCCGCGCGCTGTTCGAAGCCGGCGTCAAGGAGCTGCTGGTCATCAGCCAGGACACCAGCGCCTATGGTGTGGACGTGAAGTACCGCACCGGCTTCTGGGACGGCACGCCGGTCAAGACCAAGCTCTTCGACCTGGTGGCCCGTCTGGGCGAGCTGGCCAAGGCCCATGGCGCCTGGGTGCGCCTGCACTACGTCTACCCCTATCCGCATGTGGACGAGATCCTGCCCCTGATGGCCGAGGGTCTGATCCTGCCCTATCTGGACGTGCCCCTGCAGCATGCCCACCCGGATGTGCTCAAGCGCATGAAGCGCCCGGCCAATGGCGAGAAGAACCTGGAGCGCATCCAGCGCTGGCGCGAGATCTGCCCCGAGATCGTGATCCGCTCCACCTTTATTGCGGGCTTCCCCGGCGAGACCGAGGCCGAGTTCCAGTACCTGCTGGACTTCATGCAAGAGGCCCGCATCGACCGCGCCGGCTGCTTTGCCTACTCGCCGGTGGAGGGCGCCACCGCCAACGAACTGCCCGGCGCCGTGGACGAGGCCGTGCGCGAGGCGCGCCGTGCCCAGTTCATGGAAGTGGCCGAGCGCGTCTCGGCCGCCAAGCTGCGCGAGCGCATCGGCGCCACCATGCAGGTGCTGGTCGATTCCGCCCCGGCCCTGGGCCGCAAGGGCGGCGTGGGTCGCAGCTATGCCGATGCGCCCGAGATCGACGGCACCGTGCGCCTGCTGCCGCCCGAGAAGGCCAGCAAGACGCTCAAGGTGGGTGAGTTCACGCGTGCGCGCATCGTCGCGGCCGAGGGTCACGATCTGGTGGCCATGCCCATCTGAGCCGCGGCAATCGCGGAGAATCGAGGCGGGCCCCGGGCCCGCCTTTTTTCTTTGTCGAGCGAGGACCGATCTTGAGCCGCCAGCGTGCCATTGCCACCGAGCAGATCCACCATGCCTACCGCGCCCCCGAGGGCTGGGAGGCCGTGCCGGTGGGGGTCTACAAGGCCTCCACCGTGCTGTTCAAGAACACCGCCGATCTGCACAAGCCCCGTCCGCGCGACGGTCTGAGCTACCGCTACGGCCTGCACGGCACGCCCACCAGTTACACCCTGGCTACGCGCATCGCCAGCCTGGAGGGCGGCACGCACTGCCTGCTCACGCCCAGCGGTCTGTCCGCCGTGACCCTGGTCTCCATGGCCCTGCTGCGCCCCGGTGACGAGGTGCTGGTGCCCGACAACGTCTATGGCCAGAACCGCTATCTCACCGAGTCCTGGCTGCCACAGTTTGGCATCACCCACCGCGTCTACGATCCGCTGGACCTGGCGGGCTTCAAGACCTTGCTGAGCGAGAAGACCCGCCTGGTCTGGCTGGAGGCCGCCGGCTCCATCACGCTCGAGTTCCCGGACCTGGTGGCCCTGGTGCAGGCCTGCCGCGAGCGGGGCATCGTCTGCGCCCTGGACAACACCTGGGGCGCGGGCGTGGCCTTCAAGCCCTTCGAGCTGGCGCCGGGCCTGGGCGTGGACATTTCCATGCAGGCCCTGACCAAGTACCCCTCGGGCGGGGCCGATGTGCTGATGGGCTCGGTCGTCACGCGTGACGCGGCCCTGCACGAGCGGCTCAACCATGCGCATGAGCATCTGGGCTACGGCCTGGGCCAGAACGATGTGGAGTTGGTGCTGCGTGGCCTGCCCAGCCTGGAGCTGCGCTACCGCGCCCAGGACGCCTGCACCCGCGCCCTGGCGGCGTGGATGGCTCAGCGACCCGAGGTGGCGCGCGTGCTGCACCCGGCCCTGCCGGGCTCGCCCGGCCACGAGCACTGGCAGGCCCTCAGCGCCGAGGGCGCGGCCTGCCTGTTCAGCGTGGTGTTCCAGCCCGAGTACGGGTCGGCCGAGGTGGATGCCTTTGTGGACGCGCTGCAGCTCTTTGGCATCGGCTACTCCTGGGCCGGTCCCATGAGCCTGGCCGTGCCCTATGACATGCGGCGCAGTCGCAATCTGGGCCTGCCCTATCCGGCCGAGCGCATCGTGCGCTTTGCCATCGGCCTGGAGGCCGAGGCCGATCTGCGCGCCGACCTGGCGCTGGCGCTCAGCGTGCTGCGCCCGCGCTGAACCAGGCGCTCAGCGCGCTGCGCCCGCGCTGAATCAGGTGTTCAGCGCGCTGCGCCCGCGCTGAAACGCGCGAACACCGCATCCAGCTCGGCGATCCAGCCGGCTTGCTGCTCGGGGCTGGCGAAGCTGGCTTCGAAGCTGTTGCGCAGCAGGGTGTAGGCGTGGCTGGCATCCAGCTGGGGCAGGGCGTCGAAGCACTGGCCCAGATTGGCGCCCAGATAGCCGCCGAAATAGGCCGGGTCGTCCGAGTTGAGCATCACCTTGAGCCCGGCGTCCAGCAGGGCGGGCAGGGGATGCTGGGCCAGGTCCGGCACCACGCACAGGCGCAGATTGGACAGCGGGCAGACCGTCAGCGGTACCTGGCGGCGGCGCAGTTCCTCCACCAGGGCCGGGTCTTCCAGGCAGCGCACGCCGTGGTCGATGCGCTCGGCGCCCAGGGTCTGCAGCGCCCCCCAGATATAGGCGGGCGGGCCTTCCTCGCCCGCATGGGCCACGATGCGCAGACCCAGGGCCCGGGCGCGCTCGAAGACGCGCGCGAACTTCTCGGGCGGATTGCCGCGCTCCCCGCTGTCCAGCCCCACGCCCAGCAGGCGCTCGCGGTAGGGCAGCAGGGCGTCCAGGGTCTGCAGCGCGTCTTCCTCGCTGAGGTGGCGCAAAAAGCAGGGGATGAGGGCGATGCTCAGGCCCAGCTCGCGCTCGGCGCGGGCAATAGCGGCCTCCAGGCCGGCCATGACGGTGGCCAGGGCGATGCCGCGGTGGGTGTGGGTTTGCGGGTCGAAGAAGATCTCGCTGCGGCGGATGTGGTCGGCCGCGGCGCGCTCGAAGTAGGCATAGGCCATGTCCTCGAAGTCCTGCGCCGTCTGCAGCACGCCGGCCCCGGCGTAGTAGAGGTCCAGAAAGCTCTGCAGATCGCTGAAGTCGTAGGCGCGGCGCAGCGCGTCCACATCCGCGTAGGGCAGGGTGATGCTGTTGCGACTTGCCAGGGCGAACATCAGCTCGGGCTCCAGCGTGCCCTCGATATGCAGATGCAGCTCGGCCTTGGGGGCCTCGGCCAGCAGGGCCGACAACTGTGCACGGGGGATAGGGCGGTAGGTGTCGGCTTGCATGGTGGCTCTCCTTAGTTGCGGCCGGGCTTGCCGTTGCCGCTGACCTTGTGGCGCATCAGCTGGCCCTTCTCGCGCTCCCAGTCGCGCTTCTTCTCGGTCTCGCGCTTGTCGTGCAGGCTCTTGCCCTTGGCCAGGGCGATGTCGGCCTTCACCAGGCCGCCCTTGTAGTGCAGGTTCAGCGGCACCAGCGTGAAGCCGCGCTGCTCCACCTTGCCCACCAGGCGGCGGATCTCGTCCTTCTTGAGCAGCAGCTTCTTGGTGCGGTCGGCCTGTGGGTTCACATGGGTGGAGGCGCTGCGCAGGGCATTGATGCGGCAGCCGATCAGGAAGAGCTCGCCGTTCTTGATCATCACGTAGCCATCGGTGAGCTGGACCTGACCGGCGCGTATGGCCTTGATCTCCCAGCCCTCGAGCACGACCCCGCACTCGTACTGCTCCTCTATGTGGTATTCGAATCGGGCGCGACGGTTTTCTGCGATGGACATGGGCTGGGATCTTGGGGCGCTTGCGCCCAATACAATCCCGGCATTGTAAGAAGCGCCATGAAACACGTTAGGAAGTCCGTGCTGCTGTGGTACTCCCCGCAGGAGATGTACCAGCTGGTCACCGGTATCAATCACTATCCCGAGTTCCTGCCCTGGTGCGAGAGGGCGGAGCTGCTGGAGCAGCGCGAGGATGGCATCACCGCCCGGCTCTCGCTGGCCTATGCGGGGGTGCAACACGCCTTCACCACCCGGAACACCCATCTGAGCAACAGCCGGGTCGAGATGGCCCTGGTCGATGGCCCCTTTTCCCTGCTGGATGGCGTCTGGCAGTTCATCCCCCTGAACAAGCCGGGAGCGGATGCGGACGCGGACAAGGCCTGCAAGATCGAGTTCGAGCTGCGCTATGCCTTCTCCAGCCGCGCGCTGGAGGCGGTGGTGAGCCCCGTCTTCGACCGCATTGCCAACACCTTTGTGGATCGCTTCGTGCAGCGGGCCGAGGCTGTTTATGGCCCCCGCTGATCCGGCGCGCCTGCGGGTGGAGCTGGTCTGGAGCCCCGCCACCGGCGATGTGCGCCACCAGTGGCTGGACCTGGCGCCGGGCTGCACCCTGGGTCAGGCCCTGCTGGGCTGCGAGGCCCTGGCCGGTGTGGACCTGGCGGGTTTTCGCATCGGCATCTGGGGACGGGTGCGGCCGCTGGACACGCCGCTGCGCGAGCGGGATCGCATCGAGCTCTACCGTCCGCTGACCGTAGACCCCAAGGAGGCGCGGCGCCAGCGCTATCGCGCCACGGGCCGGCGCATCGTCTCGCGCCACCGCCCCAAGGCCGGGGCGATCTGAGTCAGGGCACGCGCTTTAGCGGCAGTCGCTGCTGATGATGGCGCGTGTGCGTTGCGCTTCCTCGGCGCGCTGACGCTCATCCAGGAATTCCGTTTCGCCCGCCTCGTTGCGGCGCGAGATGCGCATGCCGTCCTCGATCATGCGCAGATGGCTGGTGGCGCGCTTGCAGTTCTCGGCGCGCTGCTCGGCCAAGCGGCGCTCCTCTTCCTTTTGCTTGCGGGCCTGCTGCTCCTGTTCTTGCCGGGCCCGATTCTGGCGCTCCTGCTCTGCGCGACTGGGGGCTGCCGAGGCCTTGGGTGCGACGGAGGCTGGGGCTGCGGCCGGCGTTGCCGCCGCCGGCGTGATCGGGCGCACGACCACCGGCACTCGCTGGCCCGGGGGACGCTGCAGGATGTCCTTGTCGGGAATGCCGGCCGGTGGAGGCAGGTCGCTATAGAGCACCTTGCCCGAGGCGTCTCGCCACTTCCACTGGGTCTGGGCGTTGGCGGGCAGGCTGTGCATCGTCAGCAGCAGCATCAGGGCGCACAGGCCCGACGGCAGCAGGGCCAGGGACAGGGGCTTGCGATGAGGGTGTTGACGGCGCATGTGGGGGCGTTGTCGGGAGGGATGCCCAAGTGTAGCGAGCCCTCCGGTGACAAGATGTGCCGAGCGTGCCGCATTGCACGCCGGCCGCGCCAGACTTTGCGCAAACGCGGCGTGAGCGGGGCGGGTGTCGCTCATTCCGTATAATGCCGCTTTGCGTCTGGAGCTTTCTCATGCGCCTTCTCGGAAAAGCACTCACCTTCGACGACGTGTTGCTGGTGCCTGCCTTCTCCCAGGTGTTGCCCCGCGACACCAGCCTCGCCACCCAATTCACCCGCAATATCCGGCTGAACCTGCCCCTGGTTTCCGCCGCGATGGATACCGTGACCGAAGCGCGGCTGGCGATCGCGATCGCCCAGGAGGGCGGTATCGGCATCGTGCACAAGAACCTGACGCCGGCCCAGCAGGCTGCCGAGGTGGCGCGCGTCAAGCGCTACGAGTCGGGCCTGCTGCGCGACCCCATCACCATCACCCCCGAGACCACGGTGCGCCAGGTCAAGGCCCTGAGCGAGCAGCACGGCATTTCCGGCTTCCCGGTCCTGGTGGGCAAGAAGGTCGTGGGCATCGTCACCGGCCGCGATCTGCGCTTCGAGACCCGCAACGACGCCCCGGTCAGCCAGATCATGACCCCGGCCGAGCGCCTGATCACGGTCAAGGAAGGCGCTTCCCTGGAGGAAGGCAAGGCCCTGATGCACCAGCACAAGCTGGAGCGCGTGCTGGTGGTCAACGACGCCTTCGAGCTGCGCGGCCTGATGACCGTCAAGGACATCACCAAGCAGACCAACTTCCCCAATGCCGCCCGTGATGCCCAGGGCAAGCTGCGCGTGGGCGCGGCCGTGGGCGTGGGCGAGGGCACCGAAGAACGCGTGGAACTGCTGGTGCGTGCCGGCGTGGACGCCATCGTGGTGGACACGGCCCATGGCCACAGCGCCGGCGTGATCGAGCGCGTGCGCTGGGTCAAGAAGAACTACCCGCAGATTGACGTGATCGGCGGCAATATCGCCACCGGCGCGGCCGCCCTGGCCCTGGTGGAAGCGGGTGCCGACGGCGTCAAGGTCGGCATCGGCCCCGGCTCCATCTGCACCACCCGCATCGTGGCCGGTGTGGGCGTGCCCCAGATCACCGCCATCGACTATGTGGCCACCGCGCTCAAGGGCACGGGCGTGCCCCTGATCGCCGACGGCGGCATTCGCTACTCGGGTGACATCTCCAAGGCCATCGCCGCCGGTGCCAGCACCGTGATGATGGGCGGCATGTTTGCCGGCACCGAAGAAGCGCCGGGCGAGGTCATCCTCTACCAGGGTCGCAGCTACAAGAGCTACCGCGGCATGGGCTCCATCGGCGCGATGAAGGCCGGTTCGGCCGACCGCTACTTCCAGGAAAACGACGAGACCACCAACCCCAACGCGGACAAGCTGGTGCCCGAGGGCATCGAAGGCCGCGTGCCCTACAAGGGTTCCATGGTCGCGATCGCCTTCCAGATGGCCGGCGGTCTGCGCGCCTCCATGGGCTACTGCGGTTGCGCCAGCATTGCCGAGATGCATGATCGCGCCGAGTTTGTCGAGATCACCTCGGCAGGCATCCGCGAGAGCCATGTGCACGATGTGCAGATCACCAAGGAAGCGCCCAACTACCGCCTGGAGTGAGCAAGTCTTGAGCGAGCCGGTGCCCGTACCTTCCGGCGAGCAGGATTCCAAGCATGGCGGCCGCAAGGCCGCCATGTCTTTCATCCTGATCGCGGTGCTGATCGACATGATCTCGATCGGCCTCATCATTCCGGTGCTGCCACCGCTGGTAGGTACCTTCGCCACCACGCCGGCCGAGCACACCCTGGCCTATCTGGCGGTGAGCGTCGCCTTTGGCATTGCCAACTTCTTCGGTGCGCCCATCCTGGGCGCGCTGTCCGACCGCTTCGGGCGCCGGCCGGTGCTGCTGATCGGCTTCTCGGGGCTGGCCCTGAGCTTTCTGGTCACGGCCTCGGCCACCGCGCTGTGGATGCTGATCGTGGTGCGTCTGTTCTCGGGCGCCATGCAGGCCAATGCCTCGGTGGCCAATGCCTATGTGGCGGACATCACCGCGCCGGAAGATCGCGCCAAGCGCTTTGGCATGCTGGGCGCGGCCTTCGGCATGGGTTTCATCCTGGGGCCGGTCATGGGCGGCTTGCTGGGTGATATCGATCTGCACCTGCCCTTCTATGTGGCGGGTGGCTTGGCCCTGCTGAACTGGCTCTACGGCTATTTCGTGCTGCCCGAGTCCCTGGCGCCCGAGCATCGCCGTCCCTTCGAGTGGCGGACGGCCAACCCGGTCAGCTCCTTGAAGAAGCTGGCGGCGCTCAAGGGGGTGGGCACCCTGGTCTTTGTGATCGCGCTCTCCGGCTTGGCCCAGTTGATCCTGCACACCAGCTGGGTCATCTACACCAGCTTCAAGTTCGGTTGGGGCCCCAAGGAGAACGGGCTGTCCCTGTTTGCCGTCGGCGCCATGGCGGTGCTGGTGCAGGGCTTCTTGCTGCCGCGCCTGCTCAAGCTCTTCAGCCCGCAGCGCCTGGTGGTTCTGGGCCTGGCGTCCAGCGTCATCACCAACTTCGTCTGGGGTGCCGCCACCGCGGGCTGGGTGATGTATGCCGTGATCGTCTTCAATGTGCTGGGCTTTGCCGCATCGACGGCCCTGCAAAGCCTGATCTCCAACGCGGCCGATGCCAAGACCCAGGGACAGACCATGGGCGCCGTGTCCTCGCTCAACAGCGTGATGGCGGTGCTCGCGCCCATCGTGGGCATGAGCCTGATGTATCTGGTGGCCGAGCTGCCCAAGGGCGATTGGCGCATGGGCGCGCCCTTCTACTTCTGCGCCCTGCTGCAAGCGGCGTCCCTGTTCTTCGCCTGGCGCCATTTCGGTCGTCAGGCCAACCCGGTGCCCCTGGCCCGGGCTTCTTGATTGGATCTTTTTATGCAACACGACAAAGTCCTGATCCTCGACTTCGGCTCCCAGGTGACGCAGCTGATTGCCCGCCGCGTGCGCGAGTCGCATGTCTACTGCGAGATCCATCCGAACGACGTCTCGGACGAGTTCATCCGCAGCTTCGCACCCAAGGCCATCATCCTCTCGGGCAGCCATGCCTCCACCTATGAGGACCATGAGCTGCGCGCGCCTCAGGCGGTGTGGGACGCTGGCGTGCCCGTGCTGGGCATCTGCTACGGCATGCAGACCATGGCGGTGCAGCTGGGCGGCGAGGTGAGCTGGAGCGACACGCGCGAGTTCGGCTACGCCGAGGTGCGCGCCCATGGTCACACCCGGCTGCTGGACGGCATCCAGGACTTCGCCACGGCCGACGGCCATGGCATGCTCAAGGTCTGGATGAGTCATGGCGACAAGGTCACAGCCCTGCCGCCGGGCTTCAAGCTGATGGCCTCCACGCCCAGCTGCCCCATCGCCGGCATGGCCAACGAGGACAAGGGCTACTACGCCGTCCAGTTCCATCCCGAGGTCACGCACACCGTGCAGGGCCAGGCCATGCTCACCCGCTTCGTGCGTGAGATCGCCTGCTGCAAGGGCGACTGGATCATGGGCGACTACATCGAGGAAGCCGTTGCCAAGATCCGCGAGCAGGTGGGCGACGAGGAGGTGATCCTGGGCCTGTCCGGCGGTGTGGACTCCAGCGTGGCCGCGGCCCTGATCCATCGCGCCATCGGCGATCAGCTGACCTGCGTTTTCGTGGACCACGGCCTGCTGCGCCTGAACGAAGGCGATATGGTCATGGACATGTTCGAAGGCAAGCTGCACGCCAAGGTGATCCGGGTGCAGGCCGAAGAGCTGTTCCTGGGTCAGCTGGCCGGCGTGAGCGACCCGGAGAAGAAGCGCAAGATCATCGGCGGCCTGTTCGTGGACGTGTTCAAGGCGGAGGCGGCCAAGCTCAAGGCCGGCGATGGCGGCCACAAGGGCGCGACCTTCCTGGCCCAGGGCACCATCTACCCCGATGTGGTGGAGAGCGGCGGCACCAAGACCAAGAAGGCTACCACCATCAAGAGCCACCACAATGTGGGTGGCCTGCCCGAGCAGCTGGGCCTGAAGCTGCTGGAGCCGCTGCGCGAGCTCTTCAAGGACGAGGTGCGCGAACTGGGCGTGGCCCTGGGCCTGCCGCCCGAGATGGTCTACCGCCATCCCTTCCCCGGCCCGGGCCTGGGCGTGCGCATCCTGGGCGAGGTGAAGAAGGAGTACGCGGACCTGCTGCGCCGTGCCGACGCCATCTTCATCGAAGAGCTGCGCAATACCAAGGACGAGGCCACGGGCAAGACCTGGTACGAGCTCACCAGCCAGGCCTTCACCGTCTTCCTGCCGGTCAAGAGCGTGGGCGTGATGGGTGACGGCCGGACCTACGACTATGTGGTGGCCCTGCGCGCCGTTCAGACCAGCGACTTCATGACCGCCGACTGGGCCGAGCTGCCCTACAGCCTGCTCAAGCGCACGTCCGGCCGCATCATCAACGAGGTGCGCGGCATCAACCGCGTGACCTATGACGTGAGCTCCAAGCCGCCGGCGACCATCGAGTGGGAGTGAGGCGGAGGCAGCGCCGTGTCCTCCAGAACGACTGGGCGCCTCGCTGTGCGCCCACAAACCTGCTGAGCGGCTCGGCTGGCCCTGCGCGGGCTTCATCGTCATGAAGTCCGCCCGCTCCGCGATTGGTGTATGGCGACCCACCCCCCAAGGGGTGATACCCCCGTCAAAGGTCTGATCGCTACCATTTACAGCTATCAATCTCCTTACCAAAGGCAAAGCCGGCGCGAGCCGGTGACGCAAAGCCTCCGGTCTCGCCCGCTCTGGGTCGAGATAGCGGGGTTGCCGGATCGACAGCTCGATCCGTGAGCTGCTTTGTGCACTGCCTTTGGGGCCCTCGTGGCCACGGATCAGGCGGTGTTCATGAAAGCAAGAAATGCCCTGGGAGGGGCGGCCGGTTGCCCGGCACATGGGGTGAGGATGGCTTTGGCGCTAGGAGCCTGCGGGCTCGGTGCCGCGCAGGGCCAAGTGCCGGCCGCCGCGCCGGACCCGGCCGTCCAGCAGCAGTTGCAGCAGCAGCGCGAGCAGCCTGGGCGCGAGCGCCTCGGTGCGGGCGTGCCCGAAACCCCTTGCTTCGAAATCCAGCGCGTCGAGCTGCTAGGCCTGGAGGGCCTGACGGCGCCGGAACATGTGCTGCGCCCCGCCCTGAATGGCCCCGAGGGAAATGACCTGCGCGCGAGACGCCGCCAGCGTATGCATCCGGTGTCCCGGGGCCCCAAGGTAGCAGTGCGAGCGCGGCGATTACGGCCAATCGGCTCAGGGCCAGTCCGGCAGGCATGTGCCCGCAGGTGGCCGAGTTTTACAAAGCTTAAGACAGCCCTGAGCGCCGTGCTGCTTCAATGCCGGCCGATGAAATCAGGGGTACGCCGTCAGCACCACGCCCGGCGCGTCAAGGCAATGCTGCGCAGCCGGGCTGGTCCACCTTGCTTTGTGATTCATCGAGAGCAGCTCAATGTTCACGCCTCAGGGCGGTTCAATTCATGAAAGCAAGACATGCCCTGGGAGGGGCGGCCGGTTGCCTGGCACGTGGGGTGTGGATGGCCTTGGCGCTGGGGGCCTGCGGGCTCGGTGCCGCGCAGGGCCAGGTGCCGATCTCCGCGCCGGACCCGGCCGTCCAGCAGCAGTTGCAGCAGCAGCGTGAAGCCGAGCAGCGCAAGCAGCTTGAGCGCGAGCCCGATGTGCGGCTGCAAGACGGGCAGCCGCGTGCGACCAGCCTGGCGCGGGAGCGCCTTGATGCGGGCGCGCCCGAAACCCCTTGCTTCGAAATCCAGCGCGTTGAGCTATTGGGCCTGGAGGGCCTGACGGCGCTTGAACATGTGCTGCGCCCCGCCTTGAATGGCCCCGAAGGGAATGACCCGCCCGAGGGGCGCTGCCTGGGGGTGCGCGGCGTCTCCATCCTGCTCAGCCGCTTGCAGGACGCCCTGATCGCGCAAGGCTATATCACCACGCGCGTGCTCACCCCGGCCCAGGACCTGTCCACAGGCCGCCTGCAGCTGCAGGTGGTTCCCGGCCGCCTGCACCAGATTCGCGTGCGCGAGGGCAGCTCGCCCCAGCTACGCCTGGGTAATGCCC
>NZ_JBKCLH010000058.1:0-47509 GCF_046300915.1 Roseateles sp.
CCGCCACCACCCGCGGGCGCGGGGGGGCGTCGGCGTGGTGGCTGCTGGGCCTGCTCGGCGCGGCAGGCGGCCTGCGCCGCCGGCGCTGAGAGGCATCGTCATCGAATTGACATGCAGCCCGCCGAGCATGCCGGGTTTGACCCGGAGTTCGGCATGCGTCTGCGCACCCTGCTGCCGGCGTGGGCGGTCGTGGGCGGCCTGGCGATGCCAGCGTTTGCCCAGCCGCTGACGCTGGGCTTTCACGAGTTCTTTGCCCAGCCCATCGGCCCGCGCGGGCTGGCGCCCAGCGCGGCGTTGCAGGCTGCCGTGGGCCGCGAGGTGCGGCTGACCGGCTTCATGGTGCGCCGGGAACGGCCGCTGGCGGGACAGTTCCTGCTCACGCCGCGGCCGGTCAACATGGCCGAGCATGCCGACGGCGAGGCCGATGACCTGCCCGCCACCGCCGTCACGGTGGTGCTGGACGAGACCCAGCGCGACCGGCTGGTGGCCTTTCAGCCCGGCCCGCTGACGCTGACCGGCCGGCTCGCCTTCGGCCCGGTGGAAGACAGCACCGGCCGTATCTCCTGGGTCCGCCTGCACCTGGCCGAACGCGCGTTGGCCGCCCAGGCCTCGACGGCCGCGCCCGACCATCACCATCACCCGCATTGAGAGCCTGACATGAAGTCCTTCCTCGTTCTTGCCGCGCTGGCCGCAGGCGCCGCCACGGCCGCGCCCACCGTCACGCGCCTCACGCCGCCCAGCGAGCTGTTCACCAGCGGCCGGCCCGAGCCGGTCATTGCGCGCTTTCTGCCCGGCCAGCGCTTCGACCTGCAGGCCACGGTGAGGCCCGACGCGGGCCAGAAGATCACGGCGGCCCGCTTCCTGATCGACGGCAAGCCGGTGGCGGCTGGCGTGGCGCTGCGCGACTGCACCAGCGGCTGCACGAAGGAGCAGCCCAAGGATGCGGCCATCGTGACGGCACGCGCCCTCAGCGTGGCGGCCGCCGGCCGTCATGAGTTCAGCATCGAAGCCACACAGGCCGATGGCCAGAAGGTGATGGCCAAGGGCAACTTCGACATCGTGCCCTTCACGGCCGCGATGGGCCCGAAGGTGAAGAACATCATCATCCTGCTGGGCGACGGCATGGGCGCCTCGCAGCGCACGGCCGCACGCTTGGTGCATGGCTACGCGCAAGGCAAGGCGTTGCAGCCGCTGGCGATGGACACGTTCAGCGCGACGGCGCTGGTCAAGACGGCATCGCTGAATTCCATCGTCACCGACTCGTCGCCGGGCATGACGGCCTATGTGAGCGGCAACAAGAACAACAACAATGAGGAAGGCGTCTTCCCCGACGACACGCTCGACGCCTTTGACAACCCGCGCATCGAGTACCTCAGCGAATACCTGCACCGCACGCAAGGCAAGCAACTCGGCATCGTGACCACGGCCGATGTGTTCGATGCCACGCCCGCCGGCAACGCGGTGCACACCAGCAACCGCGGCGCTGGCACCGGCATCGTCGACCAGTTCCTCGACGATCGCGCCCACACGGGCCTGACCGTGCTGATGGGCGGCGGCCGCAAGTGGTTCCTGCCCGCCGGCACGCCCGGCTCGGCGCGCACCGACAGCAACGACTACGCGTTCTCGGCCACCGATGCGCACACGGCCGACATCGTCAAGCGCTGGGGTGCCGCGCCCGGCAGCCTGGACAAGGGCCGCGACCTGATCGCCGATTTCCAGCGCGCCGGCTTCGGCTATGCCGCCACCAAGGCTGACCTGGATCGCGCCGACCTCAGCAAACCCTTGCTGGGCCTGTTCGCGTTCTCCAACATGAACGTGGCACTGGACAAGATCAACGGCCGCCGCGGCACCGACAAGAACGGTCTGGGCGGCGGCAGCGTCGTCGACGACTTCGGCCTGCCTGACCAGCCCATGCTGGACGAGATGGCGGTCAAGGCGCTGCAGGTGCTGAAGCAGTCGCCCAAGGGCTTTGTGCTGATGATCGAGGGCGCATCCATCGACAAGCAGGCCCACGCCATGGACACCGAGCGCTGGATGCTGGACACGCTGGAGTTCGACCGCGCGGTGCGCGTGGCGCAGGACTTTGCGGCGGAGCACGGCGACACGCTGGTCATCGTGACGGCCGACCATGAATGCTCGGGGGCGGCGCTGATCGGCGGCTCCATGGTGACCGACCAGGCGCTGCAGGCGCTGGCGGCCAAGAAGGGCGTGGCCAACCTGCGCAATGCGGTGGTGGGGCGCTACGAGAGCGCTGGCTTCCCGCGCTACAAGCTCGCCGCCGATGGGTATCCCGAGACCACCGACATCGACTACCGCCTGCTGGTGGGCTACGGCGCCAACGCCGACCGCTACGAGGATTGGCGCACCAAGCGCACGCCGCAGCGCGACAGCCAGCAACCCCTGGGCAACCAGCCACCGCTGAAGTGGTACCCCGCCAACGCGCTGGAGCGCGATGACGCGGTGGGCGAGTACCTCGTCACCGGCCAGGTGCCGGGCGAGTCGGCCGTGCACACGGCCACCGACATCCCGCTGTCCGCCTACGGCCCCGGCGCGCTGGCGTTCACGGGTGTCATCGACAACACCGACGTGTTCTTCAAGCTCGCGCAAGCTGCCGTGAAAGGGGTTGTTGCGCCCGCCGACAGCAGCGGCGCCAAGCGGCCGCCCAAGCCCAAGCGCTGACCTTCGTCAGGGGCTTTCGCGCGGCCGGATACTGGCCGCCCCGATCAAGGAGACCCCTGCCCATGAAGACCTGGTTCATCGCTTCGTTCGCCATCGCCGCCCTCGGCGCCCAGGCCCAGGCGGCCGACCCGCTGAAGGCCGCCGTGGCGGCCGATCACCGCAGTGTCGGCAACGTCGCGCGCGATGTGTGGCGCCACCCGTACGAGACGCTGAGCTTCTTCGGCATCAAGCCCACCGACACGGTGGTGGAGCTGGCTCCGGGCGGCGGCGGCTGGTACACCGAGATCCTGGCGCCCTACCTGCGTGACGCCGGTCAGCTGATTGCCGCGGCCGATGACCCGGCCTCCAGCTCCCAATATGCCCAGCGCAGCGCCGCGCGCTTCAAGGCCAAGATGGACTCGCTGGGCGTCTACAGCAAGGTGCGCATCACGGCGTTTGACGTCGCCGCCGGCAAGCTGGACATCGCCCCGGCCGGCAGCGCCGACGCCGTGCTGACCTTCCGCAACGTGCACAACTGGATGCCGCAGGGCGCCGACAAGACGCAGGCGGTCTTCAACGCAGCGTTCAAGGCGCTCAAGCCGGGCGGCGTGCTGGGCGTCGTGGAGCACCGCCTGCCGGCCACGCGCACGCAGGACCCCAAGGCCGCCAGCGGCTATGTGCAGGAGGCTGTCGTCATCAAGTTCGCCGAGGCCGCCGGCTTCAAGCTGGCCGCGCGCAGCGAGATCAATGCCAACCCCAAGGACACGGCCGACCACGAGAACGGCGTGTGGACGCTGCCGCCGGTCAACAACAACAAAGACCGAGCCAAGTACGCCGCCATTGGCGAGAGCGACCGCATGACGCTGAAGTTCGTCAAGCCCTGATGGCGATGGCGCCCGTGCAGCACGCCGTCATCGGCCTGGGCCGGCTGGCGCGCGCGCTGGTGCCGGCGCTGCGCGCGGCCGGCGAGTCGGTCGTCGTCGGCCGGCGCCAGCCCGGCGACGGCGAGTTCACGCATGCGCAGGCGGCGGCGCAGGCCGACTGGGTCTGGTTGACCGTGCCGGACGACCACCTCCAGGCCATCGCAGCCAGCCTGCCGTGGCGGCCTGGCCAGCTGGGCCTGCATTGCAGCGGCGCCACGCCACTGGCCGCCCTGGCGGCTGCGCCGGCGGCGGCGGGCTTCCATCCGCTGAAGCTGCTGGCCGGCGATGCCGGGTTGGGTGGCGTGCATGTGGCCATTGAGGCCGGTGCCACCCACGCGCCCGCCTTGCAGGCGCTGGCGCGGCGGCTGGGGCTGCAGCCCCTGGCTTTGCCCCAGCCGATGACGGCTGAGGCCCGCGCGGCCTATCCCGCGGCCGCCAACCGGGCGGCCAGCGGCGTGCTGGCCGTGCTGGCCGAGGCGCAGTCGCTGTGGTCGGCGGCGGGCCTGCCGCCTGGCGATGCGCTGGCGGCGCTGCTGCCCTTGACGCGCGGCGCGCTGGACACCGCGGCGGTGCGCGGGCTGCCGGGCGCGGTGTCCGGCCCCATCGCCCGGGGGGACGTTGCCGTGCTGTCCCGCCACATCGGCGCACTGGGTGCGGCGGGGCTGCCGGCTGATTTGCTGCTGGCACTGGGCCGGCGCCAGCTGGCCTTGGCCGAGGCGGCCGGGCGGCTCGATGCGGCCCAGGCGGCTGCGCTGCGTGACTTGTTGACGCCGCGCTGAAATCGGGACCTTGTCCCGTGACAAAGGCCGCGTTCGACATTCAGGGAATCCACCTGCTTGCGGGGGGGCGGTCCTAAACTGCGCCGCGGTTCGCTGCTGTCGGCGGCCGCAGCTTGGGAGTTCACATGTCCGACGCCTCCATCCAGACCCTGATCCGCGCTGATGCGGCCCAGATCCTGCACAACGTGGTGGAGGAGCTGCCCGACGCGCGCGAGCGGCTGGCCTATGTGCGCAGCATGACCGAGCAGGCTGCCACCAAGGTGCTCAACCTCGTGGAGGCCGCGCAGGAAGACGCCGAGGCCGTGCGCAAGAAGGGCCGCGAGCTGTCCGACGCCCTGAACCGGCTGGCGCTGTCCACCAACATCAGCCAGGACCGCGCGCGCCACCTGATGCGCCTGTGCGCGGCCTACGCGGCCGATGCAGCCAGCTTCGCCGCCCGCGAGAAGTCGCTGCACACCGAGATCATGATGTCGCAGGACTTCCAGGATCTCTCCGGCCAGGTGATCAACAAGGTCAGCAAGATGCTGGAGCGCGTGGAGCCGCCGCTGAAGGACCTGATCTCGTCGATGCCCGCGCCCGTCGCAGCCGCCATGCCCGAGGAGCTGGGTGGCGTGCAGACGCCGGACAAGGCGCTCAAGCAGGACGACGTGGACGACCTGCTCGCCAGCCTGGGCTTCTGACCTTTCCCCAGACCTGCAGCCCCGCGGCCGCGCGCAGTGCCTGCGCGTGACGCGGGGTTCGCCATTTCAGCGCCAGCCCGCCGGGTCCAGCCGGTAGTAGCCGCGCAGCTCGGCGTACAGCGCCGGGTGCAAGGCCGCCAGCTCGGCCGGCCGCTCGAAGAACAGTTCGCTGATGACGGCGAAGAATTCGGCGGGGTCGGTCGCCGCATAGGCGTCGATGAGGCCGGGCTCGCCTTGGGCCAGCCGCCACCGCAGCGCGTCGAACTCGCGCTGCATCACTGTGGACCAGCGCTGATAGTCCTGCGCCGTGGCCAGCGCCGGCGCGCCGTTGGCGGGGCCGCCGGCCTGGTCCAGCTGGTGGGCGAACTCGTGGATGACGACGTTGTGCCCGTCGTCGGGCGTGGCCGCGCCGCGCTTCACCTCGTCCCAGGCCAGCAGCACCTGGCCCTGGCTCCAGCTCTCGCCGGCCAGCACACGGCGTTCGTCATGCTGCACGCCGTGCTGGGCGATGGGGCGGTCCACGACGAAGGCGCTGGGGTAGACCAGCACCTGGCGCAGCTCCGGATAGATGCCGCGTGCGGCGCCCAGCAGGGGCAGGCAGGCCAGCGCGGCGATGGTCACGCGCACCTCGTCCGTCACGCGCAGGCCGCGGCAGCCCAGGATGGGCTTCTCGGCCAGGAACACCTGCATCAGCGCCTTCAGGCGCAGCTGCTGGCGCGCCGGCAGGCGCGACACCAGCGGCACATGGCGGCGCAGCAGGCCACGCCAGTGCGCAGGGAAAGGCCGCCCGGCGATGCGCTGGCGGCGCCACCGCACCCACAGCGGCCACGCAGCGATGGCGGCCGCGAGCAGCACGAGGGCGAGGCAGGTGGCGATCAGCATGCTCCGCCAACTGGGCCCGCCGCCGCGCTTTGCAAGGGCCTGCGCCACCCGGGCTTGCCCGCGTCGCTTACGCTGCGGGCATGTCCCCAGCCACCGTGCCCACCCGTCTGCAGGCTTGGCAGGTGTTGCTGGGCGGCATCTGCGCGCTGGTGGTGACGGTGGGTCTCGCGCGCTTTGCGTTCACGCCGCTGCTGCCGCCCATGCAGGCGCAGGCTGGCCTGGGTGTCGCCGACGGCGGGCTGCTGGCGGGCATCAACTACGCGGGCTACATGAGCGGCGCGTTGCTCGCGGCTTGGATAGAAAGCCCGGTGTGGCGCCGGCGCCTGTATGTGTGGGCGCTGCCGCTGGCGCTGGGCATCACGGCGCTGATGAGCTGCAGCACCGCGTTCGGAGTCTGGGCGCTGTCGCGCTACGTGGGCGGCCTGTGCGGTGCGGCCGGCATGCTGCTGGGGTCGGGCCTGGTGCAGGGCTGGTTGATCCGCGCCGGTCGGCGGCCGGAGCTGGGCCTGTATTTCATCGGCCTGGGGCTGGGCATCGCCGTGTCGGCCGTGGGCGCGATGGGCATGGGGGCGCTGTCGCTGGGCTGGGCGGCGCAGTGGCAGGGCTTCGCGCTGGTGGGCCTGCTGTTCATGCTGCCGGCCTGGGCCTGGCGGCCGCCGGTGCCACCGCCCGCCGCCCGGGCCGAGGCCGGCGTGGTGCCCGCGCGGCGCTGGATGGCGCTGATGCTGGCCGCCTACTTCTGCGCCGGCTGGGGCTTCGTCATCAACGCGACCTTCACGGTCGCCATCGTCGAGAAGCAGCCGCTGCTCGCGGGCCAGGGGGCGTGGGCCTGGCTGTTGGTGGGCATGGCGGCGACGCCGGCGGTGTTCATCTGGGACCGCATCGCACGGCGCCTGGGCGATGTGCAGGCGCTGCTGCTGGCCTTTGCGGTGCAGATCGTGGGTGTGCTGTTGCCGGCGCTGTCGGCCAGCCTGGCGGCGGCGCTGCTGGGGGCCGTGCTGTACGGGGCCACCTTCATCGGCATCGTCAGCCTGACGCTGGCGCTGGTGGGGCGCCACTCGCCCGCCAACCCGGGCAAGGCGATGGCGCGGTTGACGCTGGCCTACGGGGCCGCGCAGATGGCTGCGCCGGCGCTGACCGGGCGCATGGTGGAGGCCAGCGGCAGCTTTGACGCCGCGTTGTGGCTCACGGCCGGCGTGCTGGCGCTGGGCATGGCGGCGCTGGCCGGCGTGCTGCGGCTGCCGCCGCGCTGATCAGGAGCCGCCGCGGATGGTCGAGGCGGCGCCCGGCTTGATGTTCTCGCCGATGGCTTCGGCCCGGCGGCGGTCTTCCTCGCGCTGGGCCGCGGAGCGGCAGCGGGTGGTGGGAAGGTTGCTGCCGATGCGCGTCTCGCGCTCGCAGGTGGTGTCGGCGGTGAGGGTGTCGCCCGTTTGGGGCGCTGCGGCACAGGCAACCAGACCGACCGCGAGCAGGGGGAGCAGCAGTTTCATGGGGCAGATGAATGGGTTGGGCGCGCAGCATAACGCGCCGATCACTGGGGCGCGCCGCCGTCAGCAGGCGTATCGGCGGTAACTCTCTGTGAGGCCGTCATCCGCCGCGGCGCAGGCGCGGTTAAGGGGCTGCGGCTGCAATCCCGCAGCCTCGGAGCCCCCCCATGAAGCGACTGTCCCTGGCCATTGCCCTGATCACGTCTGCCGCGCTGCTGTCCGGCTGCATCATCGTGCCGCACCGGCATGGGCACCACCGTGGCCACCATCACTACAGCCAGTCGTCGTCCTACGGCGCCATGCCGGCGCCTGCGTACCCGGCGCCGCGCTACTGATCAGGCGTTGCGCTTGCCGCTGCGCTTGGCCTTCTCAGCCGCCTTGTCGGCCTCACGTGCGGCGGCCTTGCGGGCATCGGCCTCGGCAGCGGCGTGGCGCCACGCCGCCATCTCGTCGGGCGTCTCCAGCGTGATGCGGCCCAGCAGCCCGCCGCGGAAGTCCATCAGCACGGCCTCGGCGGCCTTGTGCATCTGCACCGCGCCGCCACGGATCTTGGCGCCGCGCTTCACGCCGATGGCTTCCAGCACGGCGTCGTCCTCGCCCAGCTCGGCCAGGCCGTAGCGCTGCTGCAGCCGGTCGGCGTAGCGGCGCTTGAGCGTCGCGATGAGTTCCAGCGCCACCTCCTCCTCGTCGAAGGCGTTGCGCCCGATGGCGCCACTGGCGGCGAGGTTGTAGCCGCTTTGCTCGACGGCGATGCGCGGCCACAGCATGCCGGGCGTGTCGAACAGGTAGAAGCCGTTCTCCAGCACGAACTTCTGTTCGAGCTTGGTGATGCCGGGCTCGTCGCCGGTCTTGGCCGCCTTCTTGCCGACGAGGGTGTTGATGAGCGTGCTCTTGCCAACGTTGGGAATGCCGCAGATCAGCACGCGCAGCGGCTTGTGCATGTCGCCCCGCAGCGGCGCCAGTTCGCGGCAGGCCTTGATGAGGGCGCGTGCCGGTGCCTTGTCACCGGCGTCCAGTGGGATGGCGCGGGTGTGCGGCTGGGCGTTGTAGAAATCCAGCCAGGCCTCGGTTTGGGCCGGGTCGGCCAAGTCCTGCTTGTTCAGCACCTTCAGCGACGGCCGCCCGGTGGTGAGTGCGGCCAGCAGCGGGTTGCTGCTGGAGCCCGGCAGCCGTGCGTCCAGCAGCTCGATGACCACGTCCAGCCCCGCTTGCACGCGATCCTTGATCGCCTGGCGGGTGGAGTTCATGTGGCCGGGGAACCAGTGGATGGGCATGCGGAGTCGTTCAGGCGATGAAAGCCGTGATTGTCGGTGCCTTACATCCGGTTGCCACGCTCTGGCCCTGCGCCCTCAGCATCAAGGCTTCATGCAAGAGGCAGTGATGAGATTCCAAGGTCTGCTGAGCGAGTGGAACCCGGATGCCGGCTGTGGCCGCATTCGCCCGCTGGGCGGCGGCGAGGAGGTGCCGGTCGCGCTTGCCGCGTTCCCGACCGATGGCGACGGTCCGCGCCTGGACGAGCCTTTGAGCTTTGAGGTCGTGACGGGCCGCGACGGCCGCAAGCGTGCGGTGCACCTGGCCCGGCTGGCACCCCTGCATCCGGCGTTGCGCGAGGCGAAAGGGGGCGGCCAGCTGCGCGTGCGGCACGCCCAGAAAAAACGGCGCCTGGGCCTGGTGGCCGGCGCCGTGATCACGGTGTTGCTTGTGGCGGGGGCTGCGTTGCTGTGGCCCACCGGGCGGTCTGCCGAGCGACCGGCCGACGTGCCGGCCGCACTGCGGCGCTGAGCCGGCGCGCGGCCGGCTGTGCGCCGCGCGGTCAGTCCTCGTTCTTGAAGACCAGCTTGACCTCGTGCGTGGTCTTCTCGCCGGCTTCGAACTTCCACTCCATCAGCGCGGCCTTCACGGCGCGGTCGAACACGCGCTTGGGCTCGGCCTCAATGATCTCCACATCGCTGACCTTGCCGTCGGCCTCGATGATGAGCTTGGCTTTGACCGAGCCTGCGGAGATGCCCTTCTTGGCCGCTTCGGCCGGGAACTCGGGCGGTACCTTCTTGATGACCTTGGGGGCCGCCTGGGCGGCCAGGGCCAGCATCAGGCCGGCGGTGAAGATGGAGGCGGAGCGAAGAAAGGACATGGTGAGCCTTTGCAACAAGTAAGGGTGTGAGGATCAGGCCGCGCGGAAGAAGCCCACGGCCTCGATCAGGCGGGTAGAACTATCGCGCAGCGCATCGGCTGAGCGGCTGAGTTCGCCCACCAGGCTGGTGTTTTGCTGGGTGGCCTTGTCCAGTTCGTTCATCGCACCGTTGACGACGCCGACGCCGGTCGCCTGTTCCTGGGCCGAGTGCGAGATTTCCTCGATCAGCTGGCCCATGTTGTTGACCTCGTCCACCACCGAGCGGATGGTGACGCCGGCGTTGTTGACCAGCGTCGTGCCGTTCTCGACCTTGACGGTGGATTCCTGGATCAGCACCTTGATTTCCTTGGCCGCGCCGGCCGAGCGCTGGGCCAGCGCGCGGACTTCGGCGGCCACCACGGCGAAGCCGCGGCCATGTTCGCCGGCACGGGCGGCTTCCACGGCGGCGTTCAGCGCCAGGATGTTGGTCTGGAAAGCGATGCCGTCGATGACGCCGATGATGTCGCCGATCTTCTTGGAGCTGGCGCTGATCTCTTCCATGGTCTCGACGACCTTGGACACCACCGAGCCCCCGTTGCTGGCGGCCTGGCGGGCCGTCACGGCAATGCCGGCGGCGCGGCGCGTCAGATCGCTGGCGCCCTTGAGCGTGGAGGCAATCTCTTCCACCGAGGCGGCAGTGTTTTGCAGGCTGGCCGCGGAGCGGTTGGTGCGGTCGGCCAGGTTGGTATTGCTGTCAGCGATGGTGCCGGAGTTCTCGGCGACTTCGCTGGCTGCGGTCGACACGTCGCGCACAACGCTGGACAGGGCGGTCTGCATGTCCTTCATGGCTTGCAGCATCTGGCTCAGCTCGTCACGGCCTTCGACCGTGATGTCCTGCGTCAGGTCGCCGGAGGCGATGGCCTCGGCAGCGAGCTGGGCCTTGCGGGCCGGGCCGACGATGGAGCGGGAGATCAGCAGGAAGGCACCGAAGCCCAGCACGACGGCTGCCACGACCAGCGCGACCGTCACGGCCACGGAGAACTTGGCCAGTTCCACGCCCGAGGTGGCCAGCTGCTTGCCGTTCTCGAACTGCATGTCCACCAGCTTCTTCAGGCCGTCCTGCAGGGCGGTCTGCGCGGGGCGCAGATCGGTGATGAGGCTCTCGCGGGCTTCGTCGGGGCTGCCGTCGGTCTGGATCTTCTGGAACTTCTCCAGCGCAGCCAGGAACTTGACCTTGTGCTCGCTCACCTCAGCGACGACAGCCTTCTCCTGCTCGTCGGCCACGCTGGCGGCCAGACCCTTGAGTTGCTTGTCGGACTCTTCCACCGCATCGGCGATCGCCTTCTTCTGCTTCTTGATGGCGCCGGCGGTGTCCAGCAGCAGCAGGTCGCGCACGGCGCGGGCGATCACGTTGACCTGGCTTTCCAGCGCGTTGGCCGCGCCGATCTTGACGAGGCTGGAGTTGGCCGTGCGATCCAGGTCCTTGGCCAGGCGGCTGGCATTGGTTGCGCCATAGACGCCAATGCCGATCAGCAGCAGGATCAGCAGGCCGAAGCTCACGAGCAGGCGTGGGCCGATGCGCAATTGCGTCAGAAAGTTCATTCGGTTCTAGTCCTTGTCGTCTTCAGATAGCTGCGGCAACCAGCCGCTGTGGCGTCCAGATGCAATGTAGGCCCGCGCGTCCGTGTTCGGACTGCCCCAACGACGGGCCGCTGCGCAGTGTGTCGCGGCCTGTGACGATTTGAATCAGAGCCTTGATGGGTCGCGTGAAGTCGTTCACGACGGGTCGTCGCACTGCAGCGACGCGGTGTGGCTCAGCGCGCGACAGCGGCCGCGCGCAGGCGCAGCACCTCGACGTCGTCGACCTCGCCGGCCGTGTGGCCGTAGCTGTGGCGCAGGTGGCTGGCCAGTGCGGCCAGCTCGGCCGCGCTGAGCTGGCCGGCGAAGGGCGGCATGCCGTAGGGCCGGGGATGGCCCGGCGTGGCCGGGGCGAAACCGCCGCGTTCGATCAGCCGCAGCAGGTTGGCCGGGCTGGCCTGAGTGACGAGGCGGCTGCCGGCCAGGGCCGGGTAGGCGAGTGCCCCGCTGGCGTCGCGCCGGCCCTCGCCGGCGTCGCCGTGGCAGCTGGCGCAATGGGTTTCGTACAGGCGGGCGCCCAGCGCCCGACGGCGCGGGTCGGGCGTGGCGCCGGGCTCGCGCTCGACGGCCTGCATCGGCAGGGCGCGCAGGTAGGTGGCCATGGCGGCGAGGTCGGCATCGTCCAGCGCGGCCGTGCTGCCCAGCACCACCTCGGCCATTGGGCCCTGCGCAATCTGGTCATGGGCCTGGCCGTCGCGCAGCAGGCGCTCCACGGCCTCTTGCGGCCAGCGCTGCACGCCGGCCTCGGCCGGGTCCAGCAGCGAGGGCGCGTGCCAGCCCAGGCCCGTCAGCAAGCCGCCGCGGAAGTCGGCTGCGCCGCGGTCGCCGCCCAGCACGTCGCGTCCGGCATGGCAGGCGCTGCAGTGCGCGAGGCCCTGGCTCAGGTAGGCGCCGCGGTTCCAGGCCGGGCTCTGGCGCGGGTCGGCCTCGTAGACCCCCGGGCGGAAATACAGCGCCCGCCACGCGGCGATGGCGAGCTGGCTGCCGTACAGCCCGCGCAGTTCGTGCGGGCGGCGCGGCGCGTCCACGGCGGGCTGGGCCTGCAGCCAGGCGTGCAGCGCGTCGGCGTCGTCGCGCGTGATCTGGGTGGTGTTGGTGATGGGGTGGGCCGGCAGCAGCAGCCGCCCATCGCGGCTCTGACCCAGGTGCAGCGCGCGCCAGAAGTCGTCTCGCGTCCAACCGCCCAGCCCGCTGGCATGCGGCGTCAGGTTGGTGGAGAACGCCGTGCCGAAAGGGGTGGGCAATGGCCGTCCGCCGGCCAGGCGTTCGCCGCCGCGGGCGGTGTGGCAGCCGGCGCAGTTGCCCACGGCGGCCAGGTAGGCGCCGCGCGTCAGGTTCACCGGGGCCGTCGACGGGGGCGTGTCGTCGGGCAGGTGGCGCTGCCAGGCCAGCAGCGCGAAGGGCGTGGCCAGCGCCAGCAGCACAGCCGTGGCGGCGAGGGCGAGTGCGCGCCTCATGGCATGCCCGCGCAGCGCATGGGCGCCGGGGCCGGCAGCGCGGCGGCGGGGTGGGCGTCAGCCGGCACGGCGCGGCCGGCGAGGTATTGCGTGATGGCGTTGATCTCGGTGGTGGTCAGCGTCTTGGCGATGTGGGCCATGCAGTCCGGCGCCTGGGCGCGGCGCTGGCCGCTGCGCCAGGCACCGAGCTGGCCGTTCAGGTAGTCGCGCGACAGGCCCAACAGGCCCGGCACGGCGGGCTGCACGCCGGTCAGCCGCTCGCCATGGCAGCTGGTGCAGGCGGGCAGGCGCCGGGCCGGGTCGCCCTGGCGGATCAGCACCTCCGCGCGCGCCAACTCGGCGGGCGGCAGTGTGGGCGGCTGCGGCGCGGGGTAGGGCAGGTCCAGCGCGGCGAAGTGGTCGGCAAGCTCGCGCAGGTAGGCGTCGGACAGCGGGGTGATGAGCTCGCTCATGAGTCCGTAGTCGCGTCGCCCGTCGCGGAAGTTCAGCAGCTGGTTGTACAGATAGCCGGCGGGCTTGCCGGCCAGGCGCGGGTAATAGCCGTCGGGCGCAGCGCGGCCCTGCTTGCCGTGGCAGACGGTGCAGGCCAGCGCGCGCTGCGCGAGGGTGTCGGGCACCGGCCCGGCCGTCCCGGTGGCGCACAGCAGCGCCAGCAGCGTGGCGGCGAGGGCGTGCAGCAGGCGTGTGGGCATGGGCGCTGTGTGCGGATGCTCAGCGGGCGCCGAAGATGGCCGAGCCCACCCGCACCATCGTCGAGCCGGCGTGGATGGCGTCTTCCAGGTCCGCGCTCATGCCCAGGGACAGCGTGTCCAGCGCCAGGCCCTCGGCCTGCAACGCGGCGAACAGCGCCGCCATCGCCTGGTGCTGGGCCAGTGCGCCGGGGCCGGGCTCGGGCACGGCCATCAGGCCGCGCAACGCGAGCCGGGGCAGGGCGGCCACCTGGTGGGCCAGCGCGCGCGCTTCGGCAGGCAGCAGGCCGCTCTTGCTGGTCTCGCCGCTGATGTTGATTTGCAAGCAGATGTTCAGCGGCGGCAGCTGCGGCGGGCGCTGCTCGGACAGCCGCTGCGCGACCTTGAGCCGGTCCACCGAATGCACCCAGTCGAACTGCTCGGCCACCGGTCGCGTCTTGTTGGACTGCAGCGGGCCGATGAGGTGCCAGTCGAGCTGGCTGCGCAGGTCGCCAAGCGCCTCGATCTTGGCCAGGCCTTCCTGCACGTAGTTCTCGCCGAAGGCGCGGGCGCCGGCCTCGAAGGCTTCACGCACGGCGGCGGCAGGGAAGGTCTTGCTGACCACGAGCAGCCGCACGGCGTCCGGCGCGCGGCCGGCCGCGACACATGCCGCAGCGATACGAGTTTTGGTGACTTGGAGGGAATCTGAGATCGCCATAATCCGCCGAGCATTGACAGGGACATCATGGACATCACTCAGCTGCTGGCATTTTCGGTCAAGAACAAGGCGTCGGACCTGCACCTCTCGGCCGGCCTGCCGCCCATGATCCGTGTGCACGGCGATGTGCGCCGCATCAACGTCGACCCGCTGGACCACCGCGCGGTGCACGACATGGTGTACGACATCATGAACGACTCCCAGCGCAAGGTGTACGAAGACACGCTGGAGGTCGACTTCTCGTTCGAGATCCAGGGCCTGGCGCGCTTTCGCGTCAACGCCTTCAACCAGAACCGCGGCGCGGGCGCCGTGTTCCGGACCATTCCGAGCAAGATCCTGTCGCTGGAGCAGTTGGCTGCGCCCAAGGTGTTTGCCGACCTGGCGCTCAAGCCGCGCGGCCTGGTGCTGGTGACCGGCCCCACCGGCTCGGGCAAGAGCACGACGCTGGCGGCCATGATCAACCACCTCAACGAGAACGAGTACGGCCACATCCTGACCATCGAGGACCCGATCGAGTTCGTCCACGAGTCCAAGAAGAGCCTGATCAACCAGCGCGAGGTGGGCCCGCACACGCACAGCTTCAGCAACGCGCTGCGCTCGGCGCTGCGCGAGGACCCGGACGCGGTGCTGGTGGGCGAAATGCGCGACCTGGAAACCATCCGCCTGGCGCTCACCGCCGCGGAAACCGGCCACCTGGTCTTCGGCACCCTGCACACCTCCAGCGCCGCCAAGACCGTGGACCGCATCGTGGACGTGTTCCCCGCGGCCGAGAAGGAGATGGTGCGCGCCATGGTGTCGGAGTCCCTGGTGGCCGTCATCTCGCAGAGCCTGTGCAAGCTCAAGGACGGCAGCGGCCGTGTTGCCGCGCACGAGATCATGCTGGGCACCTCGGCCATCCGCAACCTCATCCGCGAGAACAAGGTGGCGCAGATGTACTCGGCCATCCAGACCGGCAATGGTCAGGGCATGCAGACCCTGGACCAGAACCTCACCGACCTGGTGCGCCGCAACATCATCTCCCCCGCCGAAGCCCGCGCCAACGCCATGTTGCCGGAGAACTTTCCGGGCTGCGGCCCGGAAAGTTCGACGTCACTCACAGGGCGAGAGCCCTGTGAGTGACGGCAAAATTTCCTTGGGGAATTTCTACAAAACTTCCTTCGGGAATTCCTGCAGAACTTCCCCGAGTCACCAGCACAGCAGCACCCACCATGGAACGCGACCAGGCCTCGAAATTCATCAACGACCTGCTGCGCCTGATGGTCTCGCGCCGCGGCTCCGACCTCTTCCTCACCGCCGACTTTCCGCCCGCCATCAAGGTGGACGGCAAGGTGACCAAGGTCTCGCCCCAGCCCCTGACGGGCAGCCATACGCTGCAGCTGGCACGTTCCATCATGAACGACAAGCAGGCGGCCGAGTTCGAGCGCAGCAAGGAATGCAATTTCGCGATCTCGCCGGCCGGTGTGGGCCGCTTTCGCGCCAATGCCTTTTTGCAGCAGGGACAGGTGGGTCTGGTCTTGCGCACCATTCCGGCGACCCTGCCCAGCATTGCTGCCTTGGATCTGCCGCCCATCCTCAATGATGTGGTGCAGGCCAAGCGGGGCCTAGTGATTGTGGTGGGGGCCACCGGTTCGGGCAAGAGCACGACGCTGGCGGCCATGATCGACCACCGCAACGAGAGCACCTACGGCCACATCATCACCATCGAGGACCCGGTCGAGTTCGTGCACCCGCACAAGAACTGCATCGTGACCCAGCGCGAGGTGGGCATCGATACCGACAGCTGGGAGTCGGCCCTGAAGAACACCCTGCGCCAGGCGCCGGACGTGATCCTGATGGGCGAGATCCGCGATCGCGAGACCATGGAGCATGCCGTGGCCTTTGCCGAGACCGGCCATCTGTGCATGGCCACCCTGCATGCGAACAGCGCCAACCAGGCCCTGGACCGCATCATCAACTTCTTCCCCGAAGAGCGTCGCAGCCAGCTGCTGATGGACCTCTCGCTCAATCTGCGCGCCCTGGTCAGCCAGCGCCTGCTGCCGCGCCAGAGTGGCAAGGGGCGCATTGCCGCGGTGGAGATCCTGCTCAACACCCCCCTGGTCTCGGACCTGATCTTCAAGGGCGAGGTGGGTGAGATCAAGGAAGTCATGAAGCGCTCGCGCGAGCAGGGCATGCAGACCTTCGATCAGGCCCTCTTCGACCTCTACGAGATGGGCAAGGTCGGCTATGAGGATGCGCTGCGCAATGCCGACTCCATCAACGATCTGCGCCTGCAGATCAAGCTCAACAGCGAGCGTGCGCGCAGCGGCGATCTGTCCTCGGGCACCGAGCATCTGACCATCGTCTAAAGTCGGGAGCCATGAACGCTCCCACCCCTCGCAGCTACGACGCCATCCCGCCACGCACAGTGGCCTTCCTGGGCCTGGGGGTCATGGGTTATCCCATGGCCGGTCATCTGGCCCGCGCCGGTCATCAGGTCACGGTCTACAACCGCACGGCGGCCATGGCCGAGGCCTGGGTGAAGGAATACGGCGGCGCCAGCGCCGCCACGCCCGTGGCTGCGGCGGCCGGGGCCGATATCGTGTTTGCCTGCGTGGGCAATGACGATGATCTGCGCAGCGTGGTGCTCGGTGAGCATGGCGCCTTTGCCGGCATGCGGCCGGGCGCGGTCTTCGTGGACCACACCACCGCCTCGGCCGAGGTGGCGCGCGAGTTGCATGCCGAAGCGCTGGCGCACGGCTTGCATTTCATCGATGCCCCGGTCTCGGGCGGCCAGGCCGGTGCGGTCAATGGCGCGCTGACCGTGATGTGCGGTGGCGATGCGCCGGTTTTCGAGTCCATCAAGCCCGTGGCTCTGGCCTTTGCCAAGGCCGTGACCCTGGTGGGCGCGCCGGGCGCCGGTCAGCTGGCCAAGATGGTGAATCAGATCTGCATCGCGAGCCTGGTGCAGGGCCTGTCGGAGGCGGTGGCCTTCGGTCAGAAAGCGGGCCTGGACATGAAGCAGGTGCTGGACGTGATCGGCAAGGGCGCGGCCCAGAGCTGGCAGATGGACAACCGCGGCAAGACCATGGTGGACGACCAGTTCAACTTCGGCTTTGCCGTGGACTGGATGCGCAAGGACCTGGGCCTGGTGCTGGATGAGGCGCGCCGCAACGGCGCCAAGCTGCCGGTCACGGCCCTGGTGGACCAGTTCTACGGCGATGTGCAGTCCATGGGCGGCGGTCGCTGGGACACGTCCAGCCTGATCAAGCGGCTGAAGTAGGCCCACCCCCTACGCGCTTTGCGCGCCAAGGCCAGAGGCCTTGGCCGTCGCCAGGCCCGGCAAAGCCGGATCCTCGGGCTCCGCTGGGTCGTGCCAATTACTTGCTTGCGGGCGCTTGCGGGGTGATGCGCGCCAGCTCTTCCTCGCTGATGATCTCCACCGCACGCACCACCTTCTGCACGCCGGCCACGCCGCGGGCGATCTCGGTGGCGCGATGGATCTCGCGCTCAGTGACTCGGCCCATGATGTAGACCACGCCGCGCTCCACCACCACGTAGAAGGCGTTGGAGATCAGGTCGCGCGCGTCCACCAAGCTGGCCTTGACCTTGGTGGCGATCAGCACGTCATTGGAGCGGCTGGACAGCGAGCTCTTGAAACCCACCGTCACCTCGTTGATCACGCGACTGACGTTCTCGACCTGGGCCACCAGACGTTCGGCCGCGGCGCGGTCGGCCTCGGTGGGCGCTTGACCGCTGATCAGCACGATGCGGTTGTAGCTGTTCACATTGATGTTCACGCGATCGCCCAGCTGCTCGCGCAGGCGGTTGGCGGCCTTGAGTTCGATGCCCTGATCCTCGACCTGCATGCCCGAGGTACGGCGATCCGTGGCCATCAGTGCCGTGCCCACCATGGCGCCGCCCACCACCAGGGGGGCGCAGGCGCTGCTCAGAGCGGCGGCGGCCAGGGCGCTGGCCAGCAGGACGAGGCGGGTCTTCGAGACGGTGGGGGCGGTCATTCGTTCTCCGGGAGTCGGGGCTTGGGATTCGGGAGGCAGCTCATTCACCGCTGCCCAGCAGCTGCAAATCGACCGCATCGCAGAGGCAGTGGATCAGCAGGCGCTGGGCCTCAGCGACTCGGGCGAAGCGGCTGTGTGGCACACGGATCTGCACATCGGTGTCAAGCAGCAGGCCGCGCAGCGCCTCGTCCTGGCTGCCCGTGATCAGGATCACGCTCATCTCCTGCGCATGGGCGGCATCCAGCAGGGCGCCATGCTCTTCGCGGCTGGCACTGCCGGCCTCGAAGAGCATCAGCAGATCGCCCGGATGACCCAGGGCCTGGACTTGACGCATAGGCGCGCTCAGGGAGTCCAGCGGCCACGCTGCCAGTGCCGGTCGTTCCTGCTCGAAGCCGCCGTTGAGCAGGGCGGCCATATAGCGTGCGTCCAGCTCGGAGCGTCCAAAGCCGGCACACAGCACGCGGCCACCGCCGGTGATGCCATCTACGAGCATCTGGGCGGCCGTGGACAGGGGGCGCGAGAGGCTTTCGGCCACCTGGTAGAGCAGGTCCGCGCTTTCGAAAAATTGGGTCTGTATGCGTTGTTCAAGCATCGGGCGCGATCATAAGCCAGGGTCAACCCTGAGCCTCGAAGGCGGCAATCAACCATTCGATGTGCTCGCCCTCCAACGCCACTACATCGAAGCGGCAGGGCGGCGGGCTGGGCCAGCGCATCAGGTAGTGACGAGCCGCGTAGATGATGCGGCGTTGCTTGCCGGGTGTGACGCTGGCAGCGGCGCCTCCGTGACTGCCGTCGCGACGCGCGCGCACCTCCACGAAGACCAGGGTCGCGTCGCGCGGGTCGCGCATGATCAGGTCCACCTCGCCGGCCCGCGCGCTGGGGCCTCGGGCCACCCGATAATTGCGCGCCAGCAGAACCAGGCCTTGGCCCTGCAGATGCTGCAGGGCGCGGTCTTCCGCGGCCTGGCCGATTTCCGAGCGACCCTTGTTGGAGCCCCACTTGAACATCGATGCCTCCCTGCTCCAGCAGGCGGCCGCGGCTGCGGCCGGCGGTCAGCAGTATCCCGCTTCCACGCTCTATGTGGTGGCCACGCCCATCGGCAATCTGGCCGATATCAGCTTCCGCGCCGCCCATGTGCTGGCCCTGGTGGATGCCGTGGCCTGCGAGGACACCCGGGTCAGCGGCGGTCTGCTGCGCCATCTGGGCCTGCACAAACCCCTGATCGCCCTGCACCAGCACAACGAGCACGAGGCCAGCGCCGCCCTGATCGCGCGCCTGCAGGCCGGCGAGCGCATTGCCTATGTCTCGGACGCCGGCACCCCGGCCGTCTCCGACCCCGGTGCGGTGCTGGTGGCGGCGGTGGCCGCGGCCGGCCTGCGCGTGCTGCCCATTCCCGGCGCCAGCAGCGCGGTGACAGCGCTGAGCGTGGCGGGCGACGCCCAGGCCCAGGGCTTTGACTTCATCGGCTTTCTGCCCGTCAAGGCGGCGGAGCGCCGCGGCGCCCTGCAGGCCCTGGTGGGCGGCGCGCGCAGCCAGGTCTTCTTCGAGGCGCCGCATCGCATTGCGGCCCTGATCGAGCTGCTGGCCGAGCTCTGCCCCGCCCAGCGGGTGACGGTCTGCCGCGAGCTGACCAAGCAGTTCGAGACCGTGCACAGCGCCCCGGCCGCCGAGCTGCCCGCCTGGCGGGCGGCCGATGCCCAGCGCGAGCGCGGCGAGTTCGTGCTGGTGCTGCACGCCGCTGCCCCCAGCGCGGCGGACGCCAGCGAGCTGCCGCCCGAGGCCGAGCGCACCCTGGCCGTGCTGCTGCGCGAGCTGCCGCTCAAGCAGGCCGTGGCCCTGGCGGCCGAGCTCAGCGGCGCGCCGCGCAACAGCCTCTACCAGCGCGCCCTGGCGCTCAAGAACACGGCCGACAGGGAATAGGCGGCCCTCCTACAATCGGCCGCATGATCTCGCGCGAACCCACCCTGGCCCGTCTCGCCACGGCCCAAGCCCAGCTGCTGGAACCCTATGGCCTGAGCGAGGCCAGCCTGGCCAAGGCCCTGAGGCTGATCACCGAGCACCGGGTCGATGATGCCGACCTCTATTTCCAGACCACCCGTGCCGAGGGCTGGAGCCTGGAGGAGGGCATCGTCAAGAGCGGCAGCTTCTCCATCGACCAGGGCGTGGGCGTGCGCGCCGTGGCGGGCGAGAAGACCGCCTTCGCCTACTCTGACGACATTTCCGAGGCCGCCCTGCTGGACGCGGCCCGCACCGTGCGCGCCATCGCCGCGGCCGGCCAGAGCCGCAAGGTCAAGGTGCCGGCCACGCCCGTGGTGCCGGGCAGCCGCTCGCTCTACGGCGACGCCGACCCCATCGCCAGCCTGGACAGCACGGCCAAGGTGGCCCTGCTGGAGCGCGCCGAGAAGATGGCCCGCGCCAAGGACCCGCGCATCGTGCAGGTGATGGCCGGCCTGGCCGCCGAGCATGATGTGGTGCTGATCGCGCGCGCCGACGGCACCCTGGCCGCAGATGTGCGGCCCCTGGTGCGCCTGTCCATCACCGTGATCGCCGAGCAGAACGGCCGCCGCGACGTGGGCAGCGGCGGCGGCGGCGGGCGCTTTGGCCTGGCCTCTTTCACGGACGAGATGATCGCCAGCTATGTGGAGCAGGCCACCTCGGCGGCCCTGACCAATCTGGAATCGCGCCCCGCCCCGGCTGGCGAGATGACCGTGGTGCTGGGCCCGGGCTGGCCCGGTGTGCTGCTGCACGAGGCCGTGGGCCATGGCCTCGAAGGCGACTTCAACCGCAAGGGCTCCAGCACCTTCTCGGGCCGCATCGGCCAGCGCGTGGCGGCCAAGGGCGTCACGGTGCTGGACGACGGCACCATCCCCGACCGCCGCGGCTCGCTCAATATCGACGACGAGGGCGCGCCCAGTCAGCGCAATGTGCTGATCGAGGACGGCATCCTGCGCGGCTATATCCAGGACTCGATGAATGCGCGCCTGATGGGCGTGGCGCCGACCGGCAATGGTCGGCGCGAGAGCTACGCCCACCTGCCCATGCCGCGCATGACCAACACCTATATGCTGGGTGGCGACAAGGACCCGCAGGAAATCATCGCCAGCATCAAGAAGGGCCTGTACGCCAGCAACTTCGGCGGCGGTCAGGTGGATATCACATCCGGCAAGTTTGTCTTCTCAGCCAGCGAAGCCTTCTGGGTCGAGGACGGCAAGATCCAGTACCCGGTCAAGGGTGCGACCCTGATCGGCAACGGCCCCGACGCGCTGACCCGCGTCTCCATGATCGGCAACGATATGCGCCTGGACACGGGCGTGGGCGTCTGCGGCAAGGAGGGCCAGAGCGTGCCCGTGGGCGTGGGTCAGCCCACGCTGCGCATCGACGGCCTGACGGTCGGGGGCACGGCCTGATTACCCGGCGCCCCGGTTTGCATTTGCGCCTGCCTTCGTTGTGCGCGCATGCATGAGGCTCTGACGCGAGATGATGAGACAGACCGGTAGCCTGTCTCGCGGGGAAGGACGGTCCGTTCTCGCCTTGGCGTTCCTCGTTGTGTTGGCCGCGGCGGGGTACTTGGGTTTTGTGGAGTGGCAGGAGCGCGAGGCCCAAGGCCATGCTGCAGGTGCAACGGGATTTCGCCTCGAACAACTGGGTTTCGGCGAGCTGCGCGATCGGCCGCTTCTTGATTTGCGTACGGCGATAGCTGGCCATGCCTATGTTGACTTCCTGTCTGATCGGTATGAAGCCGGTGATTGGGGATGGCTGATCGTCAGGAAGGGTTCAGCCAATCCTGGTGAGCGCTGGGTCGTGAGAGAAAGTCGTCTTGCCTCCACAAAAGAAGGGAATACCACAGCGAGCAAGCTGGAAGTGCTTGATTCGCTGACGGGCAAGGTAGTTGCCAAGCGCAATCTGTATGCCGGGCAGATTGAGGGGAGCCCACCGACGGGCTGGACCAACGGTCATGCCAGCACATTTGTGCGAGGCGTGTTTGCCTCGAAGCGTACTTGGAGTCCAATTCCCCGAATCGTTTGGCCCGCCGCCTCGCAGTACGAAGCCCAGTTGCCGGTGGTGCAGCAAGCCTCGCAGGGCACGCCAGGCGATGGCTGTCCGTCCGCGGTGCATCCGGTCTATCGGCATGGAATGCTCAGACTGGACGTCGGTACATGGCAGCTGGTGCCGTGGGGTTTTGGAATCAGAGGCTTTGCATGTTCAAACGAGCATGTTGCGATCTTCTCGGGTGTCTACAGTGATCTTGAGATCACGATTGCGTCACTGGACAGCCGAGAAGTCATCGCGTTCGAGCTGGGGACATCGTTCGACTGGACGGGGCGGAACTCTAGGAAATTCGGCGGCCTTGTGGTCAATGACTCAATAGTCCGCTTTGATGTGCAGGAGTGGTCTGCTGCGAGGACGCCCAAAGTCGCTGGGGAAGGTGGGGAGCAAGTGCTTGTCCGCATGCTCCGCTATGAGGTCCCCCGAAAACTTCTCTCAAACACTTCAGACTCGGGGTCGGTTGAACCTCTGTTGCGCGGACAGGCCGATGGTCGCGTGTCGTTTCGGTGAAGGCCCAGTGAGGCATTTGCGGTTTGTGCGCAACAGCCTCTGATTGACCGGGCTGGCAGGCCCCGTGCTACATTCAGACCCATGCGTTTCGTCAGCAATTTTTATTTTGCTTTCTTTTGGTTCTCGCACCGCACCGGCGGAGGAGAGGCGAACGCGTAAACGCAAGACAAGCGCCAAGAATCTCCAAGAAACCGCCGGGTGAACCCCCGGCGGTTTTTTTTTGCCTCGGCGCCCCGCCCACCACCCTCACACAGCACCACCGCATGAACGCCAAGACCACCGCCGAACGCTGGTATTCGCCGCAGGACAAGACCAGCGAAACCGACGACCAACGCATTCGAGACATCACGCCCTTGCCGCCTCCTGAGCACCTGATCCGCTTCTTCCCCATCTCCGGCACGCCCATGGAGCGCCTGATCACGGGCACGCGCCAGAAGATCCGCGACATCATGCAGAGCAAGGACGACCGCCTGCTGGTCATCATCGGCCCCTGCTCCATCCACGATCCGGCCGCTGCCCTGGAGTACGCCCGCCGCCTGATGGTCGAGCGCGAGAAGCACGCCGACACGCTGGAGATCGTGATGCGGGTCTACTTCGAGAAGCCCCGCACCACCGTGGGCTGGAAGGGTCTGATCAACGATCCCTATCTGGACGAGAGCTACCGCATCGACGAGGGGCTGCGCATCGCGCGCCAGCTGCTGCTGGAGATCAACCGCCTGGGCATGCCGGCCGGCTCGGAGTTTCTGGACGTGATCTCGCCCCAATACATTGGCGACCTGATTTCCTGGGGCGCCATCGGCGCGCGCACCACCGAGAGCCAGGTGCACCGCGAGCTGGCCTCGGGCATCTCGGCGCCCATCGGCTTCAAGAACGGCACGGACGGCAATATCAAGATCGCCACTGATGCCATCCAGGCCGCGGCCCGCCCGCACCACTTTCTCTCGGTGCACAAGAACGGCCAGGTCGCCATCGTCGAAACCAAGGGCAACAAGGACTGCCATGTGATCCTGCGCGGCGGCAAGGCGCCCAACTACGACGCCGACAGCGTGGCCGCGGCCTGTGCCGACCTGGCCGCCTCCAAGCTGGACCAGCGCCTGATGGTGGACTGCTCCCACGCCAACAGCAGCAAGAAGCATGAGCGCCAGCTGGACGTGGCACGCGATATCGCGGCCCAGATCCAGGCGGGTGGCAAGAGCATCTTCGGCGTGATGGTGGAAAGCCATCTCAAGGACGGCGCCCAGAAGTTCAGCCCCGGCAAGGACAAGCCGTCCCAGCTGGAGTACGGCAAGAGCATCACCGACGCCTGCCTGGGCTGGGACGACTCGCTGCAGGTGCTGCAGGTGCTCAGCGAGGCTGTTCGCGCGGCTCGCGGCTGAGCGAGAATCTGCAGGTCGCTTCAGGAGGCAGACGATGCGCAGCGAGATCAAGGTTGTGTTCGGTCCGGGCCAGGAGTTCGATCTGGTGGTGGACGGCAGCGAGGTCCTGGACTTCGAGGCCGCCCGGCGCTGGTTGGACGAGCAGTTCGTCAAGAACGAATGCGAACCCATGCGTGGCTCGGGCAAGGTCCTGCTGGCCGACAAGGTGCTGGCCGTGGCGTCTGCCGTCGGCCCCGCCGCTTTTGGTGATCCCGCTTTTTCCCTGGACTTCGCCCGCGCGGTGCGCGGTGCGCTGTCCAAGGCCCTGGTGCGCGTGGACGTGGCCAAGCTCAGCCTCTCCTACTGATACGGCGGCGCGGTTCTCGCGCCCTCTTGAACTGCGCCGAAGTGCCCCCAGCTGCGGGGGCGCGCGGCGCTATTGCCGTTTGTACATCCTCACATCCACAAGAAACCAGTCATGGCCAAGCACACCCATTCCTTCCAGGCCGAGGTCAAGCAGATCCTGCACCTGGTCACCCATTCGCTGTACTCCAACAAGGAGATCTTCCTGCGGGAGCTGGTCTCCAATGCCTCCGACGCCTGCGACAAGCTGCGCTTCGAGGCCCTGGACAACGCGGCGCTCTACGAGGAGCAGCCCAATCTTGAAGTGCGCGTCAGCTTTGACGAAGCCGCCCGCACCGTGACCATCAGCGACAACGGCATCGGCATGAGCGCCGAGGAGGCCGTGGCCCATCTGGGCACCATTGCCAAGAGCGGCACGCGCGAGTTCATGGCCAAGCTGGAGGGCGACCAGAAGAAGGACGCCAACCTCATTGGCCAGTTCGGCGTGGGCTTCTACTCCGGCTTCATCGTGGCCGACCGCATCACGGTCGAGTCGCGCCGCGCCGGTCTGCCGGCCGAGCAGGGCGTGCGCTGGAGCTCCGAGGGCACGGGCGACTTCGAGGTCGAGACCATTGCGAAGCCCGGCCGCGGCACCGATGTGATCCTGCATCTGCGCGAGGGCGAGGATGAGTTCCTCAAGACCTGGCGCCTGAAGTCCAACATCGGCAAGTACAGCGACCACATCTCCCTGCCCATTCTGATGAAGAAGGAGGAGTGGGACGCCGAGGCCGCCAAGCAGGTGCTCAAGGACGAGTGGGAGAGCGTCAACAAGGCCTCCGCCCTGTGGGCCCGCAGCAAGAGCGAGGTGACGCCGGAGCAGTACGAGGAGTTCTACAAACAGATCTCCTACGACACCGAGGCCCCGCTGGCCTACACCCACAACCGCGTCGAAGGCCGCAGCGAATACACCCAGCTGCTCTACATCCCCAAGAAGGCCCCGTTTGACCTGTGGAACCGCGACAAGCGCGGTGGCGTCAAGCTCTATGTGAAGCGCGTCTTCATCATGGACGATGCCGAGGCCCTGATGCCGGTCTATCTGCGCTTCGTCAAGGGCGTGATCGACTCGGCCGACCTGCCGCTGAACGTCTCGCGCGAGCTGCTGCAGGAAAGCCGTGATGTGAAGGCCATCCGCGAGGGCTCGACCAAGCGCGTGCTCTCCATGCTGGAGTCCCTGGCCGATAGCGAGGACGCCGCCGAACGCGCCAAGTACGCCGAGTTCTGGAAGGACTTCGGTCAGGTGCTCAAGGAGGGCGTGGGCGAGGACCACCAGAACCAGGAGCGTCTGGCCAAGCTGCTGCGCTTCGCCTCCACCGAGGCCGACGAGGGCGTCTCTCTGGCCGACTACCTCAAGCGCATGAAGGAAGGCCAGGAGGCCATCTACTACATCACCGCCGACAGCCTGCAGGCCGCCAAGAACAGCCCGCAGCTGGAGATCTTCCGCAAGAAGGGCATCGAGGTGCTGCTGCTGGTGGACCGTGTGGACGAGTGGATGCTCTCCCACCTCTACGAGTTCGAGGGCAAGCCCCTGCAGTCCGTGGCCAAGGGCGCCGTGGACCTGGGCAAGCTGCAGGACGAGGAAGAGAAGAAGAAGGCCGAGGCCGCCGCCGAGGACCTCAAGCCCCTGCTGGACAAGCTCAAGGACACGCTCAAGGCCCGCGCCAAGGACGTGCGCGTCTCCACCCGCCTGGTGGATTCGCCGGCCTGCATCGTGGTGGAAGAGGGCGATATGAGCGGCCATCTGGCCCGCCTGCTCAAGCAGGCCGGTCAGGCCGCGCCGACCTCCCTGCCCACGCTGGAGATCAATGCCGAGCATGCCCTGGTCAAGAAGCTCGAGGGCGCCGGTGAGCGCTTCGAGGACCTGGCCCAGGTGATCTTCGACCAGGCCGTGCTGGCCGAGGGCGGCAACCTGGAAGACCCGGCCGCCTATGTGAAGCGCGTCAACGCCATGCTGCTGGGCTGAGCGCGCGCTCGGCGTTTTCCCTGCCCCACCCGGGCGCCGGCGATGAGCCGCACTATCATCGTCGGCGGCCTGGGGAGGGCCTGTGATGAAGACAAAACGCCAAGATCGTGCTACGAATCGCTTCAATGTTCCGCACCGGCTGCGCGCCGGCACCCTGGGCCTAATCCTGGGCCTGGGATGCTGGATGCCGCTGGCCCTGGCGCAGCAGGGTGTCGCCAGCAAGCCGGCTGCGGCCAAGTCTGTGGCGGCCAAACCCGTCAGCGGCAGCCCGGCGGCGGCCGGCTTCAGCATCACGCCGCGCCCGGCCTGGGTGCAGGCCGTGAGCCTGGAGGGCCTGCCCAGCCTGCCCTCAGCGCCGGTGCAGGTGCTGCTGATGGACGACCAGACCCGTGTGGGCGCACCCGGCGGCACGGTGCGCTACCAGCATGCGCTGCGCCAGATCAATAGCAGCGCCGGTCTGGAGGCCGGCTCGCAGATCGAATTCGTCTTCGACCCCAGCTACGAGCGCCTGCAGATCCATGAGCTGGTGATCTGGCGCGAGGGCAAGCGTCTTGACCGGCTGGATCGCAAGGCGGTCAAGCTGCTGCAGCGCGAGACCCAGCTGGAGCGCCAGATCGTCGATGGGCGTGTGACCGCCTCCATCGTGCTGGAAGACCTTCGCGTGGGCGACCGCGTGGAATGGTCCGCCTCCCTGGTGGGCGACAACCCGGTCTTTGAGGGCCGCTTCGTCGATACCCAGTGGCTCAGTGCCAGCCGCGGCCCGGTGGCCCTGGTGCAGCGCCGCCTGCTAGCGCCGGCCGAGCGCAAGATCCGGCACCGCGTGGCTGTGCCGGGTGTGGAGCTGAGCGAGCCGACCCGCAGCGACGGCCTGCGCGAGACCGTGCTGCGCCGCCGCGCGGTGCCGCAGTTTCGTTACGACCCCCTGGTCCCGGCCGAGGATAACTACGCCGATCTGCTGGAATGGAGCGAGTTCGAGAGCTGGGGCGATGTGGCCGCCTGGGCCGAACGCCAGTTCGCGCCAGCCCTGCGCGAGCGCGAACCACTGGCGGCCAAGGCCGCCGAGATCCGCGCGGCCAGCAGCGATCCCGAGCGCCGCCTGGAGCTAGCCCTGGACTTTGTGCAGAAGGAGATCCGCTACTTCGGCACGGAGATCGGCGCCTCCTCACATCGCCCGGCCGGCGCGACACAAGTCATGCGCCAGCGCTTCGGCGACTGTAAGGACAAGGCTGCCTTGCTGGTCAATCTCCTGGCTCAGCTGGAGATCGAGGCCCAACCTGCCCTGGTATCCACCACCCTGCGCCGCGGCATGGGCAAGCGCCTTCCCAGCCCCTTGAACTTCGACCACGCCATCGTGGCCGTCAAGCGCGGCGAGGGCTGGCTCTGGCTGGATGCCACCCGCTCCCTGCAGACTGGACCGGCTAGCGAGCGCGCGGTGTCCGGCCTGAGCCCGGCCCTGCTGGCACGGTCCGGCGAGAGTGCGCCCCTGGCCACACCCCTGGCGTACGAGCAACTGCGCGCTGAGCTGCGCGATGTATTCAGCTTTGCGCGCCTGGCCGAAGCCGGAGACTTGGTTTCCGAGGCCGTGTACTACGGCGAGGTGGCCGAGAACCTGCGCATGGCGCGGGCTTCCCAGCCCCAGGAGGCTTTCGAGGCCCTGCTGATGGGCGATCTGGCGCGGGCCTACCCGGCCTACCAGCGCCAGGGCGCGGTGCAGGTGGAGGACGTGCCAGGGCGCAATGCCCTGCGCATCACCCAGCGCCTGCGCGCGAATGGCGACATCTGGCGCCTGCTCAGCAAAGGCGTGATGGGCACCGAGGTGGCGCTCTCCGGCGTGATGGGGCCGCTGCGGCTGCCCGATATGACGCCTCGCGAGCAGGCCTTGAATGTGAGCCTGCCGGGTACCTACAAGCACATCGTGCGCTTCGAATTTTCCGAGCAGGCCTATGCGCGCGAGAGCGAGGCGCCCTTTACCGACAGCAATGAGTTCTTTGAGCTGCGCCTGCGCAACAAAGGTGGGCCGCGCTTCGGCGAGTTTCAGGCTGAGCTGCAACTGAAGACCGACCGGATCGAGGCCGCACAATGGGCCCGCTACCGAGATGGGTTGCAGAAAGTCTGGCCCCGTCTGGCTACTCAGTTGGCCATTCCCGCCATAGACCCTGGGCGCAGCGATGACTTCCGCAGTGCGGCCAAGGCCTTGAGCGAGCGCCTGCGCAGCGGCCGGCTTAAGGTCGCTACCCAGGTGCAGGCCAATGCGCACTACGATCTGTTGGCCCAGGAACTGATCCTGGCTGGCAAGCGCCTGCCGCCCAAGCTGCAGGCGCGGGTGCAGATAGAGCACGGCCAGAGTTTGGACTATCTGGGCCAGCACCAGGCCGCACGCCAGGCCTTTGAGAACGCCATCCAGCTGGACCCTGTCCTAAGCGAAGCGCAGGCCAGCCTGGCCGTTAACGCCCTGATCCGCGGACAGGACACCGAGGCCCAGCGCGCTGCCGAGCAGGCCTTGCGGCTGGCTCCGAATGAACCTGCGCCCCGCTATACCCGGGCCCAGGCCCGCTATATGGCCGGTGACTTTGCCGGCGCCAGCGAAGACCTGCGCGAGCTGCTGCGCGGTGGCACGGGCAGCGAGGCAGAGCGCGGCTACCGCGGACTCTGGCTCTTCCTGGCCCAGCAAGCCCAGGGTCAGGACGGCCGGGCGGCGACGGCCGATTTGGTCGGCAGCAGCGACAAGCCCGCGTGGCCCATGCCCCTGTTGCGCATGCTGCGCGGCGAGCTGAGTTTGAAGGAAGTGCAAGCCCAAGTCGCGGCCGATAAGGCCGACCAGGCGGGGCGCGAGTGCGAGCTCTACTTCTTCGCGGCCCAGAAGGCGGTGCTGGAGCGCGACACTGAGCAGGCGCGTCGCTGGCTGGACCGCAGCCTAGCTACCGGGGTTATGGAGTTCATCGAGTATGGTCTGGCACGGCGTGAACGCGAGCGGCTGGCCTCGCGCTGAGGCACGATTCGTCTAGGGCTGTCGTGTTAACAGGCCCTATTCGGCATCCCAGAACTTGTACTCTTCCTCGTCGGCGCCGCCCTGCATGGGCAGGCCGCCGGCCAGGGGCTGGGGCTGCATGGCTTCCAGCTGCTCGCGCAGCTTGACCACCTGGTCGCTCCAGTAATTGCTGCTGCCGAACCAGGGGAAGGCGGCGGGGAAGGCGGGATCGCCCCAGCGGCGGGCCAGCCAGGCGCTGTGGTGGATCATGCGCAGGGTGCGCAGGGGTTCGATCAGGCGCAGCTCGCGGTGGTCGAACTCGGCCATGCTCTCGTAGCCTTCCAGCACGCAGGCCAGCTGGCGGCGCATGCTCTCGGCATCGCCCGAGAGCAGCATCCACAGGTCCTGCACGGCGGGGCCGGTGACGGCGTCGTCCAGGTCCACGAAGTGCGGGCCGCGGTCCGGCGTCCAGAGGATGTTACCGGGGTGGCAGTCGCCGTGCAGGCGCAGCAGGCCCAGGTCCGGGGTCTCGTCAAAGGCGCGCTGGATGGCGTCCAGGCAGCGGCGCACGGCGTCTTCCCAGCCGGGGCGGATCTCCAGCGGCACGCTCTCGTGGGCCAGCAGCCAGTCCAGGGCTTGCTGACCCGGCAGGGCGCTGGCCCAGGTCTGGCGGTGGGCAAAGGGCCGGCTTCGGCCCACGGCGTGGATGCGGCCCAGGTAGCGGCCTATCCAGGTCAGGACCTCGGGGTCTTCCAGCTCCGGCGCGCGGCCACCCTGGCGCGGCGTGACGGCGAAGCGCTGGCCGCGGTAATGAGCCAAGCTGCTGGCGGGCTCGCCCAGGGCCCAGGGCGCAGCCACCGGGATTTCGGCAGCCTGCAACTCGCGGGCAAACTCATGCTCTTCCAGGATCTGCGCATCGCTCCAGCGGCCGGGTCGGTAGAACTTGGCCACGGCAATCCGCCCATCTTCCAGATGAACTTGCAGCACCCGGTTCTCGTAGGAGTTGAGCTGCAGCAGGCGGCCGTCGCCGTAAAGGCCCACGCTCTCCAGTGCATCGAGCATGAACTCGGGCGTGAGGTCGCGGAAGCTGGTGTCGCTGAGGCTGGGCAGGGTCAAGAGATGAAAAACGGCGCCCGCGGCGCCGTTTGCAAAGAGTGGCGGGGCAGGGCCCCAGTCTAGCGGTGCCCGTAGCGCGGTGAGTCCACCACCACGCCCACGATGTCATTCGGCGCTTCGTCGGGGTATTGCGAATCGGCGCTCAGGGGCTCACCGAAGGGGCGGCTATTGCGAAAGCCCGGGCGGCCGCCCGCCAAGCTGTCGTAGCGGCTGTCGGGGCTGAAGAAGGAATCGTGGAAGACCGCCGAGTCTTGCCAGAGGTTGTCACGTCGGCCGGCTGCGGCCCGGCGTTGGGGGGGGCTCATCGTGCCGGCGTGCCGCGTGGGCAGTGGTGCCGGCTGAGGCCCGCGGTTGGCGGCGCCGGTAAACGGCACCAGCAACTGCAGTTCCGCCGCGCTGGGCAGGTTGTCGATGGGGCAGCGCAGATAGCGTACCCGGCAGGCGCCGAGCACCGACTGCTTGATCTGCAGGCTGCGACTGGAGCTCTGGCGGTCGCTGTCCAGATCAATCGCCGCCAGCACCCGGCCATTGGGGCTGCAGATGGCGAAGCTCACATGGGTGCCGCCCAGCAGATCGAACCAATAGCCGACCTGACGCGCTTCCGTGGGCTGGCAAAAACGCACCAGCGGCAGCTTGGCGAGGATGACGTGGTGGGGGAGTGCTTCGCGCAGCAGCCGGTAGACACGCCGCTCTTCGGTGCTGAAGACCGGGCGCGGACTCAGAGACCAATCAGTGGGCAGGGGCTGACTCGCCTTGCTGGGGCGGCGAAGCAGCCAGAGCGCGACCATGACAGCAAAACCCAGGCCGAACACCAGCGCGATGATCCACGGAACAGTGGTTTGCATCCCTCGTGATCTCGTTGGTTGGCGGTGCCACCGGCACCTATGCGGGCGAATGTAACTGAATATTGTGACAGCGGCGTCCGGGTCGCCCCCCAGACGCGGGGTGACAAAAGTCCTGATCCGGCGCGGGCTTGGCGGCCGTTTTTGGGGGGGCAACGAGAGGTAAAAAGGCCCGCGACCATCCGGGCCGAGCGGCTTACTGCTTGGCCGCCTTGCCGGCATCCTCATACTGGGACTTCACCTCGGCCACGCCGTCGATGATGTCGCCCAGCACGCGGATATGGCGCTTGAACTGGAAGTCCAGTTCGGCCATATGGCGCTCGATGGCCTCGCCCACATGGGAGGCCACGGTGTCGGGCGGCAGGCGCAGCCAAGCCTCGGACTCGGCGCCGTCGCGCTCCACCTTGGCGCCAGCCTTGCGGGCGATCTTGAGCATGGGCGCGTTCTCGCTGAGCGCGTGAATGAACAAGGTTTCAATCCCGCGGTTGCGTGCGTGCAAGGCGGCTCGCTCGAACAGCCGAGCCCCGAAGCCGCGCCCACGGCCCTTTTCCAGCACGGAGACACCGAATTCGGCCATGGCTGGCTTGCCCTGTCGTTGGGGCAGCGGTTCGTAGGCGAGGTGCGCCATGGCGACCAACTGCAGGCGGCGGTTGAAGATGCCGAGCACCTCGTCACGGTCAAAGTCCAGGCCTGCGACATATCGGGCGATCTGCTCGTCCGAGGCCGGGTAGCCAAAGCGCAGGTATCGATCGCGCTCCGACAGGCTCAGCAGGTGATCGCGGATGCGACGGCGATGGCGCCTCGCCAGGGAGCGAATCGGCACCCAGGAAGACAGACGCTGCAGCGGCGCCCAGGTGGAGGGCGACGGGGCGGTGGTGTCTGGTTCGCTCATGGTGTGCCTACGTAGTTACCCGTATGGTAGCCCAGTCCCGGCATTTTCGGGGTGCCGATACCGAGGTCTTTGCCAGTTGGGCCTGCATGCGGTACACTCTCGGGCTTTCCCGGATTTGGTTGCGGGAGAAGTCTTGCTGTGCCTGAGAGGCCGCCGGTGGTCGTGAGTGCTCATACCCATGAGCGCATGAGCGATTGCCAATAAGCGGCACCGATGAGAGTGGGACCGAAAACAGTACAACCAGCCGACCGCCGGCTTCTCAAGGATGCTTTGTCCCAAGTTGCCGGCTATTTGAAAGATCCTCATGAAGACCTTCAGCGCCAAGCCGGCCGAAGTGACGCACGAGTGGTTTGTGATTGACGCCACCGACAAGGTGCTCGGACGTGTTGCCAGCGAAGTGGCACTCCGTTTGCGCGGCAAGCACAAGGCCATCTACACGCCTCACGTCGACACCGGTGATTTCATCGTCATCGTCAACGCCGACAAGATCCGTGTGACTGGCACCAAGGCCACCGACAAGGTGTACTACCGTCACAGCGGCTTCCCTGGTGGCATCTACGCCACCAAGTTCAAGGACATGCAAGCCAAGCATCCGGGCCGTGCCCTGGAGAAGGCTGTCAAGGGCATGCTGCCCAAGGGTCCGCTGGGCTACGCGATGATCAAGAAGCTGAAGGTGTACGCTGGTGATACGCACCCGCACGCCGCTCAGCAGCCCAAGCCTCTGGCCATCTAAGGAGCGGCAATGATCGGAAACTGGAACTACGGTACCGGCCGCCGCAAGTCGTCGGTCGCTCGCGTCTTCATCAAGAAGGGCACGGGCCAAATCATCATCAATGGTCGCACGATCGAGCAGTACTTCGGCCGTCAGACCTCGATCATGGTGGCGCGTCAGGCCCTGGTGCTGACCAACAATGGCGAAGCCTTCGACATCAAGGTCAATGTCCACGGTGGTGGCGAGTCCGGCCAAGCTGGTGCTGTCCGTCTGGGCATCACCCGCGCGCTGATCGACTACGACGCGGCCCTGAAGCCCGAACTGAGCCGCGCTGGCTTCGTCACGCGTGATGCGCGTGAAGTCGAGCGTAAGAAGGTCGGTCTGCACGGCGCTCGTCGCCGCAAGCAGTTCAGCAAGCGCTGATCCCGGCCTGTCGACCTGCCCTCGTGGCGGGTCGCTTGCTCGACAAGGCCGCTGCCGCAATGCAGCGGCCTTGTTTCATTTGGGCCCGGCCCCAAATATCCCCAGGCTGCAGACATGTCCGTTTGCGTGGACAATCGCGGCAAGAACCATTCCACAGGAAATGCTATGAGCGCAGTTCTCGAGACCTCCACCGCTGGCGCTGGCGATATGCCGGTGCCGCTGATCTTCACCGACAGCGCCGCCGAGAAGGTGCGCGATCTGGTGGCCGAGGAAGGCAATCCGGACCTGAAGCTGCGCGTCTTCGTGCAGGGCGGCGGCTGCTCCGGTTTCCAGTACGGTTTCACCTTCGACGAGGCGGTGAACGAGGATGACACCCAGATGAGCAAGAACGGCGTCACCCTGCTGATCGACGCCATGAGCCTGCAGTACCTCACCGGCGCCGAGATCGACTACAAGGAAGACCTGCAGGGTGCGCAGTTCGTGATCAAGAATCCGAATGCCACTACGACCTGCGGTTGCGGTTCGAGCTTCTCGGTCTGAGCACCGTCCGGGTCTTGCTGCCCAGTGAAAAGGCCGCCTTCGGGCGGCCTTTGTCATGCTGGGCGCAGCCTCGATTACGCGGGGTGCAGGGCGCCCAGCACGCGCGGCCCGGCGGCGCCGGTCACGGCTGGCAGATTGCCCGGCAGGCGCTTCACAAAGCGCTGGGCCAGCCAGGCAAAGGCGGCGGCCTCCACCTGCATGGGTGGCAGGCCGCGGGCGGCGCTGCTGAGCACGCGCTGCTGGGGCAGCAGGGCCTGCAGACGCTGCATCAGCCGGCCGTTGAGCGCGCCGCCGCCGCAGACCAGCAGTTCGGCGCCGGCCTCCGCGTCCGGCCGCAGGCAGTCGGCAATGCTCTGAGCTGTGAGCTCCAGCAAGGTGGCTTGCACCTCTTCCGGGCGGGCCTGGGCGGCGCCGCCACCCAGGCGGGCAGCCAGCCAATCCGGATTGAAGAGATCGCGCCCGGTGCTGCGCGGCGCTGGGCGGGCGAAGAAGGGCTCGTTCAGCAGGCGCCGCAGCAACTCGGGTAGCACGTGCCCGCTGGCGGCCCAGGCGCCATCGGCGTCATAGGCCTGGCCCCGGTGGCCTTGCACCCAGAAATCCATCAGGCAGTTACCGGGCCCGCAGTCATAGCCCAGACTCTGGCCTTCGCGCTCCAGCACGCTGATATTGCTGATGCCGCCGATATTGAGCACCAGCACCTGGGCATCGCTGCGACCGAATAGCGCGCGGTGGAAGGCAGGCACCAGAGGTGCGCCCTGGCCACCGGCTGCCACATCGCGCCCGCGCAGATCGCAGACCGTGTCCACGCCCGTGAGCTCGGCCAGCAGGGCGCCGTTGAGCAGCTGCAGGGTGTAGCCGCAGCCGTCGAACTCGCCAGGGCGGTGGCGTATGGTCTGGCCGTGGGCGCCGAGAGCGCGCACGGCGCCGGGCGGGAGCTGGTGTTGTTGCAGCAGTCGCTGCACCAGATTGGCATAGGCGCGGGCCAGGCCGTTGCCGGCCAGGGCGCAGCGGTGGGCCTCGTTCTCGCCGGGGCTGTTCAGGGCCAGCAGTTCGGCGCGTAGCGCGGGCTCGAAGGGCTGATGTTGATGCCCCAGCACCTCCAGGGCCGCGCCCTGTGGGCCGGGAAAGCGCGCGAGCACGGCGTCCACCCCATCCAGCGAGGTGCCGGACATCAGGCCGATGAAGAACTCGCTCACGCGCGATGGGCAGTAGTTGTGCCGGGTGCGCTCAGTCCGCGCCGCTCACGCCCACGCCCATGGACTCGGCCGCGGAGAGCTGGTTCTTGATGCTGGCCACGGTGGCCTGGAACTGTGCCTTGGCGCTGGCGGGCAGGGTGACGGCCTCGGAGGCGCGAGCGATCGCGCGCGGATCCTGGTGCTGGCCTTTGACTCGGAATTCGAAGTGCAGATGGGGACCGGTGGCCCAGCCCGTGGCGCCCACGGCGCCGATGCGCTGACCTTGTTCGACCCGCTGCCCCTTCTTGACATCCATGCGACTCAGGTGGGCATAGACCGTTTGGCGGTCGCCGCTGTGGCGCACATAGACGACATTGCCGAAACCGTTCTGCCAGCCCGCGAATTCCACCATACCGTCGCCCACGGTGCGCACCGGGGTGCCGGTGGGCGCGCCGTAGTCGATGCCCAGATGAGCGCGCCATTTCTGCAGCACGGGGTGGAAGCGCATGGCGAAGCCCGAGGTCACCCGCGAGAACTCCATGGGGCTGGCCAGGAAGGCGCGGCGCTTGCTCTGGCCGTCGAAGCCGTAGAAATTGCCCTTGCCGTTGCTCGGGTCCTTGAACCAGACCGCTGAGTGGCTCTTGCCGTTGTTCACGAACTCGGCGGCGATCACGCGGCCGCTGGCCTGGCCCCAATTGATGGGTTCGCCGTCGGCGGTCAGGCTTTCGAACACCACCGAGAAGCGGTCGCCCTTGCGCAGCTCGCGGTGGAAGTCGATATCGCCCGAGAACATATCGGCCATCTGCGAGGCCACGGCATCGGGGATGCCGGCCTCGTCGGTCGCGACGAAGAGCGAGCTGCGCACCGTGCCGCTGCCCAGGCGCACCTGGGGCTGCAGCGGGGCAGTTTCCAGCTTGGCGCTGAAGCCCTGGCCCTTGCGTTCAATGCTGAGGCGGCTGAAGTGCGTCGACTGCTGCTCGGCCAGCTCGGCGGGGAAGCGCACCACCATGCGGTGCACCGTGCCATCGGGCTCGGCGCTGAGCTGCACCATCTTGCCCACGCGGCCCTTGAGCACGCGCTGGCCCAGCGGGTCATTGCGCAGGAAGGCGGCGGCGGCCGGGTCGAAGGCGCCCATGCGGCGCAGCAGGGAGTCGGCGGTGTCGCTGGCGCGCGTGACATCGTTGCGCACCAGGGTCAGATCGTGGGCGGCCAGGGCACTGAGCTGGTCTTCCAGATCCAGAATCTGGACCTGTTCCGTGATCACACGCTGAGGCAGATCTTCGGCATTGGGGGCCAGCGGCGCGATACCGAAGGCCGTGACGGCAAAGCCGCCCAACAGGCTCACCACCGAGGCGGTGAGGGCGCGCGGATGGCGAGCCGCGAAGGCTTCGGACCGCGCCAGGGCCTGCTTGAGTTCGTTTTTCCAGTCAATCACGCTCAAAAACCTGGGATCTTGTTGTTTTGGCGTTCTGCCAGTCACCGCTTACGGCCAGAGAGGGCCGGGGCCCTCCACTAGAATTAGGCATTGCGGCCAAGACCCGGTGCGGGTACAGGCGCGCAAAAACAGCGGCAAGTATACCGAGGCCATCCTCGCGTCAACGCCAAGAAAACCCGATAAATCAAGGCTTTAGATCCAGCCTGCGCCCAAGTTTCAGCCATCATGTCCGAATCGCGAACCTCCACAGCCGTACCGTCTCCCGCACCGGCCGAGGCGCCGCGATATCCGGTCACCGACAAGGTGCGCGAGGCCCTGGCCATCACCCAGCGCGGTGTGGATGAGCTGCTGCCCGAGGCCGAATGGCTGAACAAGCTGGCCCGTGCCGAAGCCACCGGCCAGCCCCTGCGCATCAAGCTGGGCCTGGACCCCACGGCGCCCGACCTGCACCTGGGCCACACCGTGGTGCTCAACAAGATGCGCCAGCTCCAGGAGCTGGGCCACCAGGTCATCTTCCTGGTGGGCGACTTCACCTCCATGATCGGCGACCCCTCGGGCCGCAATGCCACCCGCCCGCCGCTGACGGCCGAGCAGATCAAGGTGAACGCCGAGACCTACTACCAGCAGGCCAGCCTGGTGCTGGACCCGGCGCGCACCGAGATCCGCTACAACAGCGAGTGGAGCGACCCCCTGGGCGCTCGCGGCATGATCCAGCTGGCCGCCAAGTACACCGTGGCCCGCATGATGGAGCGCGACGACTTCACCAAGCGCTATGCCGCCGGCACGCCCATCTCGGTGCACGAGTTCCTCTACCCCCTGATGCAGGGCTATGACTCGGTGGCGCTGAAGAGCGATCTGGAGCTGGGCGGCACCGACCAGAAGTTCAATCTGCTGATGGGCCGCCATCTGCAGGCCGAGTACGGCCAGGAGCCCCAGTGCATCCTGACCATGCCCCTGCTGGAGGGTCTGGACGGCGTCGAAAAGATGTCCAAGTCCAAGAACAACTATGTGGGCATCACCGAGCCGGCCAACACCATGTTCGCCAAAATCCTCTCGATCAGCGATGTGCAGATGTGGAAGTGGTACGAGCTGCTGAGCTTCCGCTCCAGCGCCGAGATCGCCCAGCTTAAGGCCGATGTGGACGGGGGCCGCAATCCCAAGGACGCCAAGGTCCTGCTGGCCAAGGAGATCACTGCCCGCTTCCACTCGGCCGCCGCGGCCGAGGCCGCCGAGGCCGACTTCAACAAGCGCGCCGCGGGCGGCATCCCGGATGACATCCCCGAGCTCAGCCTGGCCGGCGGCGAGATGGGCATCGGCGCCCTGCTCAAGGCCGCGGGCCTGGTGGCCTCCAACAGCGAGGGCCTGCGCATGGTGGAGCAGGGCGGCGTGAAGATCGACGGCGGCGTGGTCAGCGACAAGGGCCTCAAGGTCCAGCCCGGCCAGTTCGTGCTGCAGGTGGGCAAGCGTAAGTTTGCGCGGGTGACCTTGGCCTAAAGCCCGCCTTGGGCCGGGTCGCCATGCCCGACGTCCAATCTACAATCGCAGCACCGTGATCCGCTGGCTTCGCATTCTGGTCTGTGCCTTGTTGATCCCCGCCTACGCACTTGCCGCAGGCGTGGTTGTGCATGGATCCGATCCTGCGGGCCTCCCGCAGATGGAGGGAGCGGAGCAGCCGCTGGCTGCAGACCTGCAGGGTGATGCAGACGAGCTGTCCGGCCTGGTGCTGGAGCTCGGCGATACCTCCGACGATATGGCCGATCATTGCGCCAGCGCTCCCGCCATATCGCTGCGAGCCGCACTACCTGATGCTGCCGCAATGGGGCCGCTGCTCCAGCCCGAGGGGCTCACTCTCGGTACCTTGCTCCGGCCGCCCCGCATGGCCTGATGGCGATGGGCTGGCGCCGTCCCAGCCACCTCCCACATCTCTCACACTCCTCAGCCATGCTGCGGCGGACTCTGTCTGCCTGCGGCTTCACACACTCATGGAAATCGCCTTACTGTTTGCACTGATCCTGCTCAATGGCCTGTTCGCCATGTCAGAAATCGGTTTGGTCACCGCGCGCAAGGCGCGTCTGCAGAAGCTCATTGACGAGGGCGACAGCGCCGCCGCTGCCGCCGTCAAGCTGGGAGAGGATCCGACCCGCTTCCTCTCTACCATCCAGATCGGCATCACTTCCATCGGCGTACTCAATGGCATTGTCGGCGAGGCCGCATTGGCTGGTCCGCTGGCCGAATGGCTGCAGACGCTCGGTGCCCCCGCTGAGTTGGCGCGCCCCGCCAGTACCGCGCTGGTGGTGCTGCTGATCACCTATTTTTCTATCGTGCTTGGCGAGCTGGTTCCCAAGCGTCTGGGTCAGTCCAACCCCGAGGCGGTAGCGCGCCTGGTGGCGCGCCCGATCGCAGCCCTGGCAACGGCCACCAAGCCCTTTGTGCGCCTGCTCTCCGGCTCCACCAATGCGCTGCTACGCCTGATGGGCGTGCGTGCCAGCAGCGCCTTCAACGTCACCGAGGAGGAGATTCATGCGGTGCTGGCGGAGGGCACCAGCGCCGGGGTGATCGAGTCACACGAGCACACCATGGTGCGCAATGTGTTCCGCCTCGACGACCGCCAGATCGGTTCGCTGATGGTGCCCCGCGGCGACGTGGTTTGCCTGGATCTCGATGCACCGCTGGAGGAGAACCTGGCGCGCATCGAGGCCTCGGACCATGCGCGCTTTCCGGTGGTACGCGGAGGGCTGCATGACATCGTGGGTGTGGTCAACGCGCGTCAGTTGCTCTCCAAGCTGGTGCGCAGCTACCAGCCGCGCCTGGACGAGCATTTGCAGATGCCGCTCTACGTGCCCGAGACCCTGACCGGCATGGAGCTCTTGGACAACTTCCGCAGCTCGGACATGCACATGGCCTTCGTGATCGACGAGTACGGCGAGGTACAGGGCCTGGTGACCCTGCAGGACCTGGTCGAGGCCATTACCGGCGAGTTTCGCCCGCGCGACCCCGCGTCCGCCTGGGCAGTGCAGCGCGAAGACGGCTCCTGGCTGTTGGACGGCCACATTCCGGTGCCGGAGCTGAAGGACAGCTTGGCGCTGGACAGCGTTCCCGAGGAAGAGCGTGGCCGCTACCACACGCTCAGCGGAATGATGATGCTGCTGACCGGTCGGCTGCCGCGCGTGGCTGATGCCGTGGTCTGGGAGGGCTGGCGTTTTGAGATTGTCGATATGGACGGTAAGACCATCGACAAGGTGCTGGCCAGCCGCTTGCCTGACGAGGGCAACTCATCATGAGGTGGGCTGCGATGCTGGCGGTGCTGGCCCTGGCTGGCCTGCTGGGCGCCTGCAGGGGCGGCTATCCCAACGAGGATCAGGTTCTCCCCAGTCCCTTCGACATGGACCTCGCCCAGCGCCTCGAAGTGCTGAACGGGCTGGGCCACGCGGCGCGCGGAGATGCGCCGCAGCGATGGACCTACGCGCTGGAGCCGGGCTGTCGGCTGCTGGTGAAGCAGCGTCGCAAGGGTCTGCGTGCTGCGTCTCCTGAGGTCTTCGAGCTCAGCCGGCAGATGGACGTGACGCTCAGCTTCGACGAGTCTTCGCAGACTTTTGGCGTCTATTTGATGTCGGGGGGCGATCCTGCCAGAGCCAAGCAGCTGGGGCTGCTGTTCTCGAGCTCGGCCTGGACCGATGCGGCCCAGGTTGATCTTCTGCTGCAACTGCTGATCCGTGACTGCGGCGGCGCGGCCGCCGCCAGCGACCGCGCCAGGCCGCTCGGCTCAGACCGAGTAGGTGCTTGACGCCGTGCGGCCGCCGCTGCCGGTCCAGTTGGTGTGGAAGAACTCGCCGCGCGGGCGGTCCACGCGCTCATAGGTGTGGGCGCCGAAGTAGTCGCGCTGGGCCTGCAGCAGATTGGCCGGCAGGCGGGCGCTGCGGAAGCCGTCGAAGAAGGCCAGGGCGCTGCTGAAGGCCGGCACCGGGATGCCTTGCTGCACAGCGGTGGACACCACGCGGCGCCAGCTGGCCTCGCTCTGCTTGATGGCCTGCTCGAAGAAGGGCGCCAGCAGCAGGTTCTGCAGCTGCGGGTTCTGGTCGAAGGCGTCCTTGATATTGCCCAGGAAGGCGCTGCGGATGATGCAGCCACCGCGCCACATCAGGGCGATGCCGCCGTAGTTCAGCTTCCAGCCGTTCTGCTCGGCGGCCGCGGCCATCAGCATATAGCCCTGGGCATAGCTGATGATCTTGGAGGCGTAGAGGGCGCGGCGGATATCGGCCACGAAGGCGGCGCGCTCGGCGTTCTCGATGCGGCGCGAGGCGCCGCCAAAGACCTTGGCCGCTTCCACGCGCAGGCTCTTCATGGCCGAGACGCAGCGGCTGTACACGGCCTCGGCCATCAGGGTGATGGGAATGCCCAGATCGGCCGAGGAGATCACGGTCCACTTGCCCGTGCCCTTCTGGCCGGCGGTGTCTAGGATCTTGTCCACCAGGGGCGCGCCATCCTGCTCGTCCTTCTTGGCCAGGATGTCGCGGGTGATCTCGACCAGATAGGAGTCCAGCTCGCCCTGGTTCCACTCGGCGAAGACGGCGCTCATCTCGTCGGGCGTCAGCCCCAAGCCTTCGCTCATCAGCTGGTAGGCCTCGCAGATCAGCTGCATATCGCCGTACTCGATGCCGTTGTGCACCATCTTCACGTAGTGGCCGGCACCGCCTTCGCCCACCCAGTCGCAGCAGGGGGAGCCATCGTCCACCTTGGCTGCGATGGCCTGGAAGATGGGTTTCACATGCGGCCAGGCCGCGGCCGAGCCGCCGGGCATGATGCTGGGGCCGAAGCGCGCGCCTTCCTCGCCCCCGGAGACGCCGGTGCCGATGTAGTGCAGGCCCTTGGACTCCAGGTACTTGACGCGGCGCGCCGTGTCATCAAACAGCGAATTGCCGCCGTCGATCACGATATCGCCCGGCTCCAGATGCGGCAGCAGCTGCTCGATGAACTCGTCCACCGCGGCGCCGGCCTTGACCATCAGCATCACGCGGCGCGGCCGCTTGAGCAGGCTCACCATTTCTTCCACGGAGCGGGCGCCGATGATCTTGGTGCCCTTGGCCTCGTGGGCCAGGAATTCATCCACCTTGGCGGTGGTGCGGTTGTAGGCCACCACGGTGAAGCCGTGGTCGTTCATGTTCAGGATCAGGTTCTGGCCCATGACGGCCAGCCCGATCACGGCGATATCGCCTTGCGCGGTTTGCATGTTTTGTTTTTCAGCTCGATGGCAAAACCCGAATCCTAGGGGAAACCCGGGCCGATTGCCGGAGCTGAGGCGCGCGAGGCGTGGCTTTTTGCGGGCTCAGCCGTTCTTCACGCCGGCCGCCACATGGCCGGCGGGCACATGGGCCAGGGCGCTTTCCACATGGCCGATCTGGTCGTCGAAGAAAAAGTCGGGCTCGAACTCGCGCAGGAACTCGCCCTTGGGCAGGCCGCCCAGGAACATGGCCTCGTCCACCTCGATCTGCCACTCCATCAGGGTGCGCAGGGCGCGTTCATGGGCCGGGGCGCTGCGCGCGGTGACCAGGGCGGTGCGTATGCTCATCGCGTCCTCGCGGTCCTGCTGCAGGGCGTGCAGGGCGGCCAGCACCGGCTTGAAGGGGCCGGCCGGCAGGGGCGTGAGCACGCGCTCTCGCTCATGGGCCTGGAAGGCGTCCAGCCCGGCGCTCTGGAAGACCTGCTCGGCTTCGTCGGAGAAGAGCACGGCGTCGCCGTCGAAGGCGATGCGCAGCTCGCGCGGGTGCATCCGCAGTCGGCCCGGGCCCCGGGCGCCGCCCCCCGCGCCGCCGCCACGCCGGCCGCCAGGGCCGAGCGCACATCGGCCTCGTTGGTCGAGAGAAAGAGCTGGGCGTTGAGCGGCCGCAGATAGCGCCAGGGGCTCTGGCCCCGGGTGAACACGCCGCGTTCGATGCCCAGGCCGTAGTGCTGGGCCGATTTGAAGACCCGCATGCCCGAGATCGGGTCATTGCGCGAGAGCACCACCACCTCCACCCGCGGCGGCCGCCCGGCCTCGTTGAAGCCCAGCAGCTTGCGCACCAGGGAGAAGGCCACGCCGGGTGTGGCGGGCGTGTCCAGGCGCTGCTGCTGCAGGGCCATATAGGCGCGGTCGTCGCCGGCTTCGAAGAGTTCGTTCTCGGCCTCGAAATCAAAGAGGGCGCGCGAGGAGATTGCCACCACCAGGCGGCCGTCCAGGGAGATGGGCATAGGCGCCCATCATAGAGACAAGCTCCTACTGGATGAAACCCATGGGGCCGCGCTTGCCGCCGGCCTCGGGCAGATCCTCGCACAGCACCGTGCCGCGCTGCGCCAGCTTGGCATTGCCGAAGGCCGTCATCCAGGCGCGGCGCATCTCGCGCGGGGCCAGCTCGGCCATGCGCTCCAGCACCGCGTCCGAGGGCTCCTCGTCGAAGCGCCGTCCCCAGTCGTGCTGGGCGCGCAGGCCCTGGTACAGGCGCAGGGCGATGCGGCGGGCGGCTTCGAAGTCGGGTGCTTCGATCTCGTACACATTCACCCGGTTCAGGATGGGATCGGGAATGCCGCGCGCATCATTGGCCGTGGCCACCCAGATCACCTGGCTGGCATCCACCGCCACCTCGGCAAACTCGTCGGTGAAGCTGCCCGCGGTGTCGTGCTCCAGCAGGCTGTAGAGCGAGCCCAGCGGGTCGTAGGCGGCCTCGGCACCGGCCTTGTCGATCTCGTCCACCACCATCACGGGGTTGGCATAGTCGCCGTCCACCAGGGCCTCGAAGACCTTGCCGGGGCGCGCGCCCTTCCACTGGCTGGAGGCGCCGGAGAGTATCCAGCCCGCGGTCATGGAGCTCATGGAGACAAAGCCCATGCCCGTGCCCAGCAGCTGGGCCAGCTGGCGCGCGAAATGGGTCTTGCCCACGCCGGGCGGGCCCAGCAGCAGCAGGGGCGTGATCTCCAGCGCATCCCCGCTGTCCTCGCACAGGGCGATCTGGCGCCGCACATCGTCCAGCACCGGATGGAAGTTGGGCAGGTCCTCGTAGAGCTCGTTCATGGCCGGCAGGCCCGAGGGCTTGACCTGAAAGCGCTGCGGCCCCTTCTCCAGCATGCGCTGGTAGGTGCCGCGCAGCGACTCGTGCTCGCGCTCCGGCAGCTTGGCGAGCTTGCGCTCGACCTCGGCAACGCTGAACACGCTGCGCATCTGCGCAATCGGGATGCGTGGGGCGATGCAGGCGATGGCATGACGGGGGCTGCTCATGGCGACTCTCCTGACCCCGTCTGGCCTCGGGGCCTGGCTCCATTCAAGCAAAAGCAGCCCGCGCGCGGTGTAGGAAAAAGCCCTGAACTGCCTAGGATTACCGGCTTTGCGGGCCGGGTGCCACGCCTACTTCACCCAGGTATTGAGCTGGATGATGGGCAGCAGCACGGCCAGCACGATCATCATCACCAGGCCGCCCATGGCCACGATGAGCAGGGGCTCCAGCAGGGTGGCGGCGGCCATGGCGCGGCGCTGCACCTCGGCGCCCAGCTGGCGTGCGGCGCGTTCCAGCATCTGGGGCAGCTGACCGGTCTGCTCGCCCAGGCGGGCGAACATGGCCAGGATGCCGGGAAAGCGCTTCTTGCCCGCCAGGGCTGAGCCCAGGGGCGCGCCCTCGCGCACCTGCACCAGGGCGTCCAGCGCGTCGGCGCGCATGGCGCGGTTGGACAGGGTCTCGGCCGCGGCCTGCAGGGCCTTGAGTATGGGCACGCCGGCACCGGCCAGCATGGCCAGGGTGGCGGCAAAGCGGGCGCCGTTGTAGCCGCGGGCCAGGCGGCCCAGCAGCGGCAGGCGCAGCAGGCCGGCGTCAAAGCGTTCGCGGAAGGCCTCGCTGCGGCGCAGGGCCCAGCTCAGGCCGCTCAGGCCGGCCACCAGGGCCGCCAGCAGGGCCCAGCCCCAGTGGCGCACGAAGTCGCTGAAGCCCAGCATCACCACGGTCAGCAGGGGCAGGGCGCGTTTGCTGCTGGTGAAGACGCTGGCGATCTGCGGCACCACATAGCTGACCAGAAAGATCACGATCAGCACCGCGATCAGGGAGACGATGGCCGGATAGGCCATGGCGCCGATGAGCTTGGCACGCAGCTCCTGGCGCTGCTCCAGATCGTCGGCCAGGCGCTCCAGCACCGCGCCCAGGGCGCCGCTCTGCTCGCCCGCGGCGACCACAGCGCGGTAGACCTCGTCGAACTCCCGCGGCGCGCTGGCCAGTGCGCGCGCACAGGGCGAGCCGGCATTGACCTCGGCCCGGAGCTGGGCCAGCAGCTCGGCCTGGCGCGGGTCCTCGGCCTCGTCGGCCAGGGCGGTGAGCGCGCGCTCGAGGGGCAGGCCCGAGCCCACCAGACCCGCGAGCTGGCGGGTCCAGACGGCCAGGCCGGTGGCGCCGAACACGCGCCGGCGCATGAAGCTCATGCCCGGCCCGGTCTCGGCCCCTTGCTGCTCCACGGCCTCCACGGCCAGGGGCACCAGGCCCTTGCTGCGCAGCTGGGCGCGGGCGGCGCGGGCGTTGTCGGCCTCCAGCAGGCCGCTGCTGCTGCGGCCTTCGGGGCTCAGGGCTTCGTACTTGAAAGCGGGCATATCAGCGCCCCAACCGGGGGCAGCAAAGGAAGTGAGCGTGGGGGCGTGTACTCATGCTCAGTCCCGCGTGACGCGCAGCACCTCTTCGGCCGAGGTGATGCCGGCCTCGATCAGGCGCTCGCCGTCCTCGCGCATGGAGCGCAGGCCCTTGCCGCGGGCGGCGGCGGCCAGCGCGCCCTCGGCGGCGCGTTCGTGGATCAGGGCGCGCAGTTCCTCGTCCACCGTCATCAGCTCGTAGACGCCGGTGCGGCCGCGGTAACCGGTGTGGCCGCAGCTGGGGCAGCCCACCGGGTGCCAGTGGCCGTCGGGGCCCTGGCGCTTGCAGTCGGGGCAGAGCTTGCGCACCAGGCGCTGGGCCAGCACGCCCAGCAGGCTGGAGCTGAGCAGGAAGGGCTCCACGCCCATGTCCATCAGTCGGGTGACGGCGCTGGGCGCGTCATTGGTGTGCAGGGTGGCCAGCACCAGATGGCCGGTGAGCGAGGCCTGGATGGCGATCTGCGCCGTCTCGTAGTCGCGGATCTCGCCGATCATGATCACGTCCGGGTCCTGGCGCAGGATGGCGCGCAGGGCCTTGGCAAACGTGAGGTCGATCTTGGCATTGACCTGGGTCTGGCCGATGCCGGGCAGCTCATACTCGATGGGGTCTTCCACCGTCAGCACATTGGTGGTGCTGGTGTCCACGGTCTGCAGCGAGGCGTAGAGGCTGGTGGTCTTGCCCGAGCCGGTGGGGCCGGTGACCAGCACGATGCCGTGGGGCTGCTGCACCAGCTGCTTGAAGGCGGCCAGCACATCGCCGCTCATGCCCAGGCCTTCGAGCGTGAACTTGGATTCGGTCTTGTCCAAGAGGCGCAGCACCGCGCGCTCGCCATGGGCCGAGGGCAGGGTGGAGACGCGCACATCGATGGCGCGGCCGCCGATGCGCAGCGAGATGCGGCCGTCCTGCGGCAGGCGCTTCTCGGCAATGTCCAGCTCGGCCATGATCTTCAGGCGCGAGATCAGGGCCGCATGCAGGCCGCGCTTGGGCTGCACCACCTCTCTCAAAGTGCCGTCCACGCGAAAGCGCACCGAGCTGGCGCGCTCGTAGGGCTCGATATGGATGTCGCTGGCCCCGTCCTTGGCGGCCTGGGTCAGCAGGGCGTTGAGCATGCGGATGATGGGGGCGTCATTGGCCGCCTCCAGCAGGTCTTCCACCGCGGGCAGGTCCTGCATCATGCGCGAGAGGTCCACCGCGCTTTCCACCTCGCCCACCACCAGGGCGGCGCTGGACTCGCCGCCGGCATAGGCGGCGTTGATGCGATCGACCAGGGTGGCCCGGGCTTCATGCTCCATGCGGTCCAGGGCATACAGGCGCTGGATTTCGCCCAGGGTGGACAGGGCCACCTCGGGCGAGGCCCAGAGGGTGAGCTGGCTGCCATCGTCCTCCAGCAGCACCGCATGGGCCTTGGCGTAGGCGTAGGGCAGGGGGTGACGCATGGCCATGGCGTGCGTCCTCAGTTGCTCACCGGAGCACGCCCCGGCACCGTGGCGGGCACGGTGCCCGGCAGGGCCGGCAGCACCGGCGCACCGGTGTCCGGCAGCACGGCATTGGCGCGCGGCTGGGCGGACTGCTGGTTGGCGCGGATGCTCTCGTAGCGGTCCAAGGTCAGCTGGTCCAGGCTCTTCTGGTCGCGCATCACCACGGGGCGCAGAAAGACCATCAGATTGGACTTCACGCGCTTGCGGTTCTGGCTCTTGAAGAGATTGCCCACCAGGGGAATGTTGGAGAGGCCGGGCACGCGGTCGTCGCCGTCCTGGTACTCGTCCTTGAGCAGGCCGCCCAGCACCATGATCTGGCCGTCGTCCACCACCACCGTGGTCTCGATGGCACTCTTGTCCGTGGTCGGCCCCGAACCCGAGCTGCTGGTGTTGGCAATCACGGCCGAGTTTTCCTGGTAGATCGTCATGCGCACCGTGCCGCCTTCGCCGATCTGGCTGCGGATGCGCAGGGTCAGGCCCACGTCCTTGCGCTCAATCGTCTGGAAGGGATTGACCGCGCCAGTGCCGGTGCCGGTGTTGGTGAAGCTGCCGGTGACGAAGGGCACGTTCTGGCCGATCACGATCTTGGCCTCCTCGTTGTCCAGGGCCACCAGATTGGGCGTGGAGAGGATGTTGGCCCCGGTATTGGCCTCCAGGAAGTTGGCAATGGCGCCCAGGGTGTAGAACTCACCGATCTTCTGCAGCACGCCGAAGTTCATGCCCTGAGGGATGCCTCCGGCGCTGACGGCGGCGCCTATGCCCGTGCGCCCCTGGGCCACGGCTGCGGATAGATTGATGATGTTCTGGTTGCCGCTGCCGAAGTTGGTGCCGATGCCGCCGATGGTGGAGTCACCCTTGTTGCCGCTGATGCCCTGCCACTGCACGCCGAACTGGCCCATCTTGCTGGCGTCCACCTTGACGATCATGGACTCCACATAGATCTGGGCGCGGCGGCCACCACCCCCGTGGCAGCGTCGGCCAGCCCCTCCACCGGCGGCTTCATCCAGGCCGACCCGGCCACCAACT
>NZ_JBKCLH010000059.1:0-13719 GCF_046300915.1 Roseateles sp.
GTCCAGGGCGCGGCGTGAATCATCCAGACGCGCCGGGCTCAGAAAGCCAGCGGCCACCAGTTCCTCGTTGCGCTGATAGTCGCGCCGCGCCGCCGCCTGCTGGGCCGCGGCCTGGGCGCGCTGCGCCTGGGCGGCCACCAGGCCCTGCTCACGCTGCCCACGCAGGCGCTCCCGCGCCTGCTGGGCCTGGGCCCGCGCCTGCTCGGCCGCGGCCCGCCATTCACTGTCGTCCAGCGCCAGCAAGACCTGGCCCTGCTTCACACGCTCACCCTCACGCAGGCTCACGCTCTGAACCCGCCCGGTCAGGGTACTGCCCAGCTCCACGCGCCGGGGTGACTCCACCCGGGCACTGAACTGCAGGCTCTGGCGCAGGGGCCCGGCCGCCAGCTCCAGCACCGAGGCAGCTGGCGGGCGCCACCAGGACCAGAGAGCCCAGCCCAGCGCCATGAGCAGCAGGGCAATCCAGAACACGCGATTGCGCATCAGGCGGGTGATGAAGGGCGGCACCTTGTTGTCTTCCATGCAGAGCGGAACAGGGGCCCGGCAGCACCGGGCCGCCGGATGCTAGCAGCGCCGGGCCTATCGCGCTTGCGCGGGCTCAACTCAAGCCGGGCAGGCCACGCCGACCGCCGGCTGATCCAGCAGCAGGCTCTCCAGCGCCTGCTCCCGCAGGCCGTAGAAACGCTTGATCTCGGCGATCTGGGCCAGGATCTCGGGGCGCTTCTTCTGCGCGGCGGCCAGGGCGGCACCGCTCTTCTTCACCGCCAGAATCATCTTGTTCTTGCTGGTGTGCTCCAGGGCGATGAACTCGAAGACCTGGGTCTCGTAGCCCTCGGCCTCGAGCAGCAGCGCACGCAGGGAGTCGGTCACCATCTCGGCCTCCTGGCCCAGGTGAATGCCATGCTGCAGCATGGGCTTCAAGGCCGCGGGCAGCTGCATCTGCGGGCGCAGCTGCTTGTGGCAGCAGGGCGAGCACATGATGATGCCGGCCCCGGCGCGCAGGCCCAGGTGGATGGCGTAGTCGGTGGCGATATCGCAGGCGTGCAGGGCGATCATCACGTCCAGCCGCGCCGGCTGGTAGTGGCGCACATCGCTCTGCACAAAGCGCAGGCCCGTCAGGCCGTGGGCTTGCGCGGCGCCGTTGCACAGGCTCACCATGTCTTCGCGCAGCTCGATGCCGCTGACCTCGGCGCGCTTGCCCAGCACGCTCGTGAGCCAGTCATACATGGCGAAGGTCAGATAGCCCTTGCCCGAGCCGAAGTCGCTCACATGCACCTCGGGGCTGGCAGCCAGCGGGCTGCTCTTGAGGGCCGCGCTCATCACCTCGATGAACTTGTTGATCTGCTTCCACTTGCGCGACATGGCGGGCACCAGCTGGCGCTCGCCGCCCTTGGCCTCGTGGGTCAGGCCCAGATCGGTCCAGAAGGGCTTGGCCAGCTCCAGATAGCGCAGTTTCTCCTTGTCATGCCCGGCGTCGGCCGCGGCCACCGCGGGCGCGGCGTCGGCCCGGCGGCTCACGCGCAGGCTGGGCCGGCCCTTGCGGCTGAAGGCCAGCTGCAGCTCCTGCTCAGCCGTCTGCAGATGGGCGTTCTGAAAGTCGCGGCCCAGCAGGGCCTCAATCTCGGCCAGACCGGCTTCCAAGGCATGGTTCTTGGTGATGTCCCGGGTCTGGTAGCGCCAGAGAAAGCTCAGGCAGCGCTCGCCGCGCAGCTGCACGGTGCGCACCGTCAGGCGTTCCAGGCCGGCCTCGGCCCCGCTGTACTTGCTCAGCAGCAGCTTGGCAAAGCTGCCCTCGGCCAGGGCGGTCTGCAGCAGGCGCATGAAGCGCTGGCGGTCATCGGCCTGGGCGGCGGGCGGCGGGGTGATCAGCGCGGTGAACATCGGCGTCGGCTAGCGAAAAGCCCGATTTTCCTTCATGAGCGCCGGGCTAGCATCGCCGCATGCTCAAGCGCCCTGCCCTCTGCCTGCTGCTCGCCCCTCTGCTCCTGCTGGCGGCTTGTGCCGCACCACGCCAAACCCTGGCCCTGGAAAACAGCCTGGGCATGCGTTTCGTGAAGATCCCGGCCGGCGAGTTTCTGATGGGCAGCGAGGCCAGCCCCGATGAGCTGGCCAAGCTCTTCCCCGCCCTGCCGCGCGAACGTTTCCTCAAGCTGGCCGACGAGGGCCCGGTGCACCGCGTGCGCATCAGCCGCAGCTTCTGGCTGGGCCAGCACGAGGTGACGGTGGGCCAGTTCCGGCGCTTTCTGGCGCGCTCGGGCTACCGGCCCGAATCGGTGGCCGACGGCACCGGCGGCTATGGCTGGCGCGCCGACTACGACCCCGCCAGCAGCCCGCGCGGCGACGCCTTCGAGGGCCGCCGCCCCGAGTACTCCTGGGCCCACCCCGGCTTTCCCCAGGGCGAGGACCACCCCGTCACCAACATCACCTGGCACGATGCCCAGGCCCTGGCCGCCTGGCTCAGCCAGACCGAGGGCCGGCGCTACCGCCTGCCCACCGAGGCCGAGTGGGAGTACGCCTGCCGGGCCGGCACGCGCACGCATTTCTCGACGGGTGACGCGCCGCAAAGCCTGCTGGGCCACGCCAATCTCTTTGACGCCGACAGCGCCCGCCATTGGCCCAAATGGCAAGACATGGCCCTGGTCGGCCGCGACGGCCATGCCTTCACCGCCCCGGTGGGCAGCTTCGCGCCCAATGCCTGGGGCTTGCACGATATGCACGGCAATGTCTGGGAGTGGGTGGCCGACTGGCATGGCGACGACTACTACGCCCAGCTCGCCACCCAGGGCACGGCGGTGGACCCGCAGGGCCCGGCCGAGGGCTCGGTGCGGGTGCGCCGCGGCGGCTCCTGGCACACCTGGGCCTTCTATGCCCGCGCGGCCTACCGCAACTGGAACGATCCCAGCACCCGCTACACCCTGGTGGGCCTGCGCCTGCTGCTGGAAGATGAAGCGGAACAGAAGAAAGCGCGCTGAGGCTCAGGCATAGCTCTGCAGGGCCGGCTCGTCCTGCAGATGCGGCAGGCCGTTGAAGCTGTGCAGGCTCAGGCGCTGGGCATTGAAGACCAGCTCGCTCAAGGCGCTGTTGCGCAGGCGCAGGTTCAGCTCGATGGCGGACTCGGCCGGCGCCTGCAGCACCTGGGCCAGGGCGCAGGAGATGGGGCCGCCGCTGGAAAGAATCAGCACCTGGCCACCGCCCAGGGCCCGCACCTCGTCCAGCACCCCGGCCACCCCGGCCAGGAACTGGGCATGGCTGGGCATGCCCTGCGGCGCGCTCTCGCCGCGCATCCAGGCCAGCAGGCCCTGGCGCAGCAGGCGGAAATGCTGCTTCACGCCCTCGGCGTCCCGGGGCGCGCCCAAGGGTTCGGGATGGATGGCGCGTATCAGGGCCTCGCTGTCGTACTCGTTCAGGCCCGGCCGGATATTCACGGCCGGCAGAGCCCCGCCCCAACCCTCGGCCAGGGCCGCCAGGGACTGGGCATGGCGCTTCAGCGTGCCGCTGAACACCGCATCGAAGCCCTGGCCACGCGCGCGCCAGAAGGCGCCCAGGCGCTGGCATTGCTGCTGGCCCAGGGAGCTGAGCTGGTCATAGTCGGCCGCGCCGAAACTGGCCTGACCATGGCGCACAAGATGAAGCATTCCCATGGGTGGGAATCATGGGGCCGGGGCACCCGAAATGCTGTCGCCCCGGCGACCGCGCCAGACTCGGCTAAAATCCTTGCCTTCTTTCGTCTTGGCGCGCCCTTTGTCGGTCCCCGCCAGTCATTTTTGTCAACGGAGCCATCATGGGCAACAAGATCAAAACCGAAGCCGACCGTCGCGCCACCCCGCGTCCCGCCGGCCTGACCTTCAGCCACGGCCGCGGCCAGAAGAAGAGCCTGGAGCGCGGCTCGCACACCCGCAGCAAGAAGAACCCGGGCAAGCGCCCGCACAGCGGCTGACCCCTCGCCCAGGGCCTAACAGCCCTGGTCGGTCCCCCGAGGGGACGCCGATGCCTCAGGGGTTTACCCCTTCGTCACATCGGCTCAAATCACTCTTGGGGCGGCCCGGCGAGTGATTTGACGCGAATACCGAATACACAGGCCCGGCCTCCAGTCCGGGCCTGTTTCGTTTCCACCTCCATGCATTGATCGCTAACCATGATCCGCATCAACGAACTCCGCCTGCCGCTCGATCACGAGCCCCAGGACCTGCAAGCCGCCGTGCTGGCCCGCCTGGGCCTGAGCGAGCGCGAACTCAAGGCCTTCCACATCTTTCGCCGCGGCTATGACGCGCGCAAGAAGAGCGCCATCGTGCTGGCCTACACCATCGACTGCGAAGTCACGGTGGACGAGGCCGCCCTGCTCAAAGGCCTGGCGGACGACAAGAACATCCGGCCCACGCCGGACACCGAGTACAAGTTCGTGGGCCATGCCCCGGCGGACTTCTACACCTCGGGCGAGCCGCGCCTGCGCCCGGTGATCGTGGGCTTTGGCCCCTGCGGCCTGATGGCCGCCCTGGTGCTGGCGCAGATGGGCCTGCGGCCCATCGTGCTGGAACGAGGCAAGAACGTGCGCGAGCGCACCAAGGACACCTGGGGCCTGTGGCGCCAGAGCGAGCTCAATCCCGAATCGAATGTGCAGTTCGGCGAGGGCGGCGCCGGCACCTTCTCGGACGGCAAGCTCTGGAGCCAGATTTCCGACCCGCGCCACCTCACCCGCAAGCTGCTCAAGGAGTTCGTCAAGGCCGGTGCGCCCGAGGAAATCCTCTTCGTCAGCAAGCCGCACATCGGCACCTTCCGCCTGGTGTCCATGATCATCAAGATGCGCGCCGAGATCGAGGCTCTGGGCGGCGAGATCCGCTTTGAACAGAAGGTCAGCGATCTGCTGATCGAAGACGGCCCCAAGGGCAAGCACATCCGGGGCATCACGCTGGAGTCCGGCGAGCAGATCCGGGCCGACCAGGTCATCCTGGCCCTGGGCCACAGCGCGCGCGACACCTTCACCATGCTGCACGAGCGCGGCGTGTACATGGAAGCCAAGCCCTTCTCCATCGGCTACCGCATCGAGCATCCGCAGTCGGTGATCGACACGGCCCGCTTCGGGCCGAATGCCGGCAACGAGATCCTGGGCGCGGCCGACTACAAGCTGGTGCATCACGCCAGGAACGGTCGCTCAGTCTACAGCTTCTGCATGTGCCCCGGCGGCACCGTGGTGGCCGCCACCAGCGAGCCCATGCGCGTGGTCACCAATGGCATGAGCCAGTACTCGCGCGCCGAGCGCAATGCCAATGCCGGCATCGTGGTGGGCATCTCGCCCCAGGACTACCGCCAGGACGGCAAGACCGACGGCAGCGCCGTGAACCCGCTGGACGGCATGGCCTTCCAGCGCATCTGGGAAAGCCGCGCCTACGATCTGGGTGGCGGCGACTACAAGGCCCCCGGGGCCCTGGTGGGCGACTTCATCAAGCGCCAGCTCAGCCGCGAGTTCGGCAGCGTGGAGCCCAGCTACAAGCCCGGCGTCACCCTGAGCAATCTGCAACAAAAAGGCTTTGGCAGCCTGCCCGAGTACTGCCTGGACGCCATCCGCGAGGCCCTGCCCGCCTTCGAGCGCCAGATCAAGGGCTTCAGCATGGCCGACGCGGTGCTCACCGGCGTGGAGACCCGCACCTCCTCGCCCCTGCGCCTGACCCGCGGCCGCGACTACCAGAGCCTGAATGTGCGCGGCCTCTACCCCGCGGGCGAGGGCGCGGGCTATGCCGGGGGCATCATGTCGGCCGGCGTGGACGGCATCGAGGTGGCCGAGGCCCTGGGCCGCGAGCTGCTGGGCCTGGGCGAGCCGAGCTGAGCCCCAGGTCACGGGGATGCGCTACCCTGCGGCTCGCACGGCCTCGCGCCGCGTGATCCGCCAACAGGGAGACGCACCATGTCAGACAAGACCCCGGGCCTGGGCCCGGCCATTCCCGTCCTGCGCATCTTCGACGAGGCCAAGGCCCGCGAGTTCTATCTGGACTTTCTGGGCTTCCAGCTCATCTGGGAACACCGCTTCAGCGACGATCTTCCGCTTTATGCCGAGATCGCCCTGGGCGACTGCTGCCTGCACCTGAGCGAGCACCATGGCGACGCCTGCCCCGGCTCACGCCTGCGCATCGCCTGCGAGGATCTGGATGCCTACCAGCGCGCGCTGCTGGACAAAAGCTATGGCTATGCGCGCCCCGGCATCGACGAGCAGCCCTGGGGCCGCGAGATGACCATGGCCGATCCCTTTGGCAACCGCCTGACCTTTTACGACCCGAGCGAGGACGCTTGAGTCCCAGGGCTCAGCGCCCCGCCTCCAGCCCCCGCACCCGGCTCATGGCCAGGGCCGCAGCGGCGGTGCGGGTCTCCACGCCCAGCTTCTCGAACACATGTTCCAGGTGCTTTTGCACCGTGCGCGGGCTGGAGCCCAGGATGTCGCCGATATCGGCATTGGTCTTGCCCTTGACCACCCAGTAGAGCACCTCGGCCTCGCGGGCGGTGAGCTTGAAGCTGTGGACCAGGCCGTCCATCAGGGCGGCGTCATCGGCCTCGCGCATCACGATCAGCCACTGACCCTCGCCCAGCGCGTCGGGGTCCACCGCGTGCAGGGTGAAGGACAGGCGCTTGGCGCCGCGGCTGCTCAGCGCGGCCACCGGCGCATCGGGTCTCACGGGCGGCAGCACCGTCAGGCCCGCGGGCTGGGCCCCGGCGCGGCGACGCAGGGCCTCGCGGTGCAGCCAGACCAGCACCTCGGGCGGCAGGCGGCCACGCTCGAAATGCCCGCCGCTGAAGTATTCGGCCATCAGCTGGCGCGCCAGCGCCGTCTGCCAGACACAGCGGCCATCCAGCTCGTGCACCGCCAGGCTGGCGTGGCCAAAGGCATCCAGCGCATTGCGGGCCTGGCGCTGCGCGCGCGCGCTGCGCAGATGGGCGGCAATGCGGGCCAGCACCTCGCGCGGGCGTATGGGCTTGGTGACATAGTCCACGCCACCGGCCGCGAAGGCGGCCTCCACATGCTCGGTGTCCGAGAGCCCGGTCATGAAGATGATGGGCGCGGCGGCGCTGCGCGGATCGGCCTTGAGCCGGCGTGCCACCTCGAAACCGTCCAGGCCCGGCATCAGCGCGTCCAGCACCACCACATCGGGCGGCATCTGGGCGGCGCTGTCCAGCGCGGCCTGGCCGTTGAAGGCCACCAGCACCGTGTAGCCGGCCTCGTCCAGCGCGTCGTGCAGCAGGGCAAGGTTGTCCGGCACATCGTCGACGATGAGCACGCGCTCGGCATGCGAGGCGACGGGGGGGTTGGGCAGCAGCTCTTTGGGGTCGTCGGTCACGATTCAGTCTCCGCAAGACTCCGATTGCAAGGCCCGTGCCACCAGCCGGCTCATGGCCTGGAGCTGGAACTCGCGCGCCAGGGTGCGCAGCTCGGCGACGAAGTCCGCCCCCTGCTCTCCTTCCGTGCCCGCCATGCGCTCCAGTTGCTCGCGTATGCCCTTCACATGGCCTTGCTGCAGCTGGGTCTGCAGCTGCTCCAGGCTGGCTCGCGAGGGCAGGCCGCGGGCCGCGAGCGGCGCCGCTGATGGCGCTGCGGCACTCTGGCGCAGCCGCCATTGCAGCCCCAGCTGGCGGCCCAGCCAGTCCAGCAGCTCGTCCACCCGCACCGGCTTGAGGATGAAATCTTCGGGGCGTATGCCCAGGCCGTTCTCCAGGCCGCGGTCAAAGGCATTGGCCGAGACGATGGCCGCCGGCACCTGGCTCAGGCCCTGGGCGCGGATGGCCGCCAGGGTCTGCCAGCCGTCCAGGCCCGGCATGGCCAGGTCCAGCAGCAGGGCCTCGGCCGGCCAGTCGCGCAGGATCTCCAGTGCCGCGGCGCCGCTGGCGGCCAGGCGCAGCTCGAAGCCCAGGGGCTCCAGCACGCTGGCCAGCAGCTGGCGGTCGGCCTCCTCGTTGTCCACCACCAGCACGCGGCGCGCCGGCCCCTCGAAGCCGATGCGCGCCGCGCGGCGCTGCTGCTGGGCCCGGGCGCCCTCGGCCAGGCGCGGCAGGAAGAGCTTGAGGCTGAAGCAGCTGCCTTGGCCGGGCTTGCTGCTCACCCGGAGCTCGCCGCCCATCAGGTCGGTGAGCATCTTGGCGATGGTGAGTCCCAGGCCGGTGCCGGCACCCGTGGTGGCGCCGCGCTCGAAGGGCTCGAACACCCGCGCCAATTCCTCGGCGCTCATGCCGGGGCCGGTGTCGGCAATCTCGATGCGCGCCATCTCGCCGGAGTAGGCCAGGCGCAGCGTCACCTGCCCCTCGGCGGTGAACTTGATCGCATTGCCCAGGATGTTGATCAGGATCTGCTGCACCCGCTTGCCATCGGCACGCACCCAGTCCGGCAGGCCCGCCGGCGCTTGGTAGACAAAGTCCAGGCCCTTGGCCCGGGCCTGCAGCGAGAGCAGGCGCACGAGATCCTGGATGGCCTCGCCAAAGGCCCAGGGCCCGGGCTCCAGCCTGAAGCGCCCGGCCTCGATGCGCGCCAGATCCAGGCTGCCCTCGATCAGCGACAGCAGATGCTCGCCGCCGCGGCGTATCACGCTGACGGCCTGGCGGCGATGGGCGGGCATGCGCTCGTCCTCGTCCAGGATCTGGGCATAGCCCAGGATGGCGTTGAGCGGGGTGCGCAGCTCGTGGCTGATGCTGGTGATGTAGCGGGTCTTGGCCTCGTTGGCCGCCTCGGCCTGGGCCTTGGCCTGCTGCAGCTGGGCGTCGGTGCGGCGGTGCGACTCGATCTCGGCATGCAGGGCCTGGGTCTGGCGGCGAGACTCCTCCTGCGCCACCTGGCGGCTCTTGTGGGTGAGCACCAGCCACCAGCCGATCACGCCCGAGAGCAGCAGCAAGGCCGCCAGGGCCTTGGCGTAAGAAGCGCGCAGATGGGGCGCCAGCGCGGCCTGCGCCGCCTCGCCCAAACGAGCCAGCTCATGCTGGTAGAGCAGGCCGAAGAGCAGCAGCAGCACCGGCAGCACCAGGGCCATCAGGCCCAGGTACTGGATCAGGCCGCTGTCCAGCAGGGGCCAGAGCCGGCGCGGCAGCAGGCGCTGCAGCAGGCCGCGCGCCTGCACGGCCAGGCGGGCCTGGGGCTTGCACAGGTCCTCGCAGCGCGCGTCCAGCGAGCAGCACAGCGAGCAGATGGCGCCGCGGTAGGCGGGGCAATGCGCCATGTCCTCGCCCTCGTACTCGCGCTCGCAGACCACGCAGCGCTGCGGCTTCAGGCGCTGGTAGGCGGGCTCGCGGGTCGCCGCCGGGCCGCCCCAAGGCGACCTGCCCCCCTCGGGGGGCGGCCGAGGTATTTCGTCGGCCTGGGGGCTCCAGCTCTCGCGGGCGATGTAGTAGCGCCCGCCGGTGGCCCAGGCGATCAGGGGCGAGACCAGCATCGCCGTCACCAGGGCGATCAGGGCCGAGAAGGCCTGGGCCAGGGGCCCGAAGACGCCTAGATGCGCGGCGATGGACAGCACCGAAGCCGCGACCATGGCGCCCACGCCCACCGGATTGATGTCGTAGAGGTGGGCGCGCTTGAACTCGATGCCCGGCGGCGAGAGGCCCAGGGGCTTGTTGATCACCAGATCGGCCACCACGCTCATGATCCAGGCGATGGCGATATTGGCGTAGAGGCCCAGCACCCGGTCCAGGGCATGGAAGAGTTCCATCTCCATCAAGAGCAGGGCGATCAGGATGTTGAACACCATCCAGACCACGCGGCCGGGGTGGCTGTGGGTCAGGCGCGCGAAGAAATTGCTCCAGGCCAGAGACCCCGCATAGGCATTGGTGACATTGATCTTGAGCTGGGAGACGATGACCAGCAGGGCCGTGGCGGCCACGGCCACATCGGGGCGGCTGAACACGGTCTCGAAGGCCACCAGATACATCTGGTTGGGGTCCACCGCCCGCTCGGCCGGCACCATGAGCTGCATGGCCAGAAAGGCCAGCAGGGCGCCACCCAGCATCTTGAGCACCCCGATCACGACCCACCCCCGCCCCCCCACCAACAACGCAGCCCACCAGCGCCAGCGCCCCCGTCCCGTCTTGCCCGGCTCGGGCGCGGGCATGAAGCGCAGATAGTCGACCTGCTCGCCCATCTGCGTGATCAGGGCGATGCCCACCGTCATGGCCGCACCGAAGAGCGGCAAGCTGAACTCGGCGCCACGGCCATCGCCGCCCGCATAGTCGCGGATCTGCGCCGGCAGGTCCGGGTAGTGCATGAAGACATAGACATAGGGCAGGATCAGCAGACCCAGCCACAGGGGCTGGGTCCAGACCTGCAGCCGCGCGATGGAGGTGACACCATGCGTCACCAGGGGCAGCACCACCAGGGCGCAGATCAGATAGCCCCAGGCCGGCGGAATGTCGAAGGCCAGCTCCAGCGCATAGGCCATGATGGCGGCCTCCAGCGCGAAGAAGATGAAGGTGAAGCTGGCGTAGATCAGGCTGGTGAGGGTGGAGCCGATATAGCCAAAGCCCGCGCCGCGGGTGAGCAGGTCCATGTCCAGGCCGTAGCGCGCCGCATAGACGCTGATGGGCCAGCCCGCCAGCAGGATGATGGCGCCCGTGGCCAGGATGGCCCAGAAGGCGTTGATGAAGCCGTATTCCACCAGCAGCGTGGCGCCCACGGCCTCCAGCACCAGAAAGGAGGCGGCACCAAAGGCGGTGTTGGCCACCCGGGCGGCCGACCAGCGCCGAAAGCCGTGCGGTGTGAAGCGCAGCGCATAGTCCTCCAGAGTCTCGCGGGCCACCCAGGCGTTGTAATCCCGGCGAATCTTGATGACGCGCTGTACGGGTGGGTCCGGCTGGACGCTGGAAGCGGCGGGCTGCATGCTGCTTCCCTATCAAGAGCCGTGCCGAGCTCCTCGGCAGCAGGCCTGGCACATCTCCTGCAGGAAGGGTTTCATGGAACTCACTCCCCGTGAAAAAGACAAGCTGCTGATCTTCACCGCGGCCCTGCTGGCCGAGCGCCGCAAGGCACGCGGCCTCAAGCTCAACTACCCCGAGGCGGTGGCCCTGATCAGCGCCGCCATCATGGAAGGCGCCCGCGACGGCAAGACCGTGGCCCAGCTGATGAGCGAGGGCAAGACCGTGCTGCGCCGCGAGGAGGTCATGGAGGGCATTCCCGAGATGATTCCCGAGATCCAGGTGGAAGCCACCTTCCCCGACGGCACCAAGTTGGTGACCGTGCACCAACCCATCGCATGATTCGAGAACACGCACCATGTTGAAGAACTTCAGTCCTGTGCTCCTGCTGATCCTGCTCGCGAGCGAAGCGGCCGCCCACGAGGGCCACGGCATGCCCGGCAGCAGCCACTGGCATGCCAGCGATGTGCTGCTGCCCCTGCTGGTGGTCGCCTGTGCCGCCCTGGGCTGGTGGCTGGGCCGTCGCAAGTGAGGAGCGGGCGATGATCCCCGGCGAACTGCTGATCGATGACGAGAGCGCCGTGCATGCGCTCAACCCCGGCCGACGCACGCTGAGCCTGGTGGTCGAGAACGCCAGCGACCGGCCCATCCAGGTCGGCTCGCACTACCACTTCGCCGAGACCAATGCCGGCCTGCGCTTCGACCGCGCGGCTGCGCAGGGCATGCGGCTGAACATTGCCTCCGGCACGGCCGTTCGCTTCGAGCCCGGCCAGCAGCGCACGGTGGAGCTGGTGGATTACGCGGGGGACCGCCAGGTCTGGGGCTTCCGCGGCTTGGTGCAGGGAGCGCTGTGATGAGCCAGATGGGCAGGCGTGCCTACGCCGAAACCTTTGGCCCCACCTTGGGCGACCGCCTGCGTCTGGCCGACACGGCCCTGGTGATCGAGGTGGAACAAGACCTGACCCTGCGGGCCGGCGGCTATGGTGAGGAAGTGAAATTCGGCGGCGGCAAGGTGATACGCGACGGCATGGGCCAGTCGCAGCGCCCCAACGGCCCCGGCCTGGCCGACGCCATGGACTGCGTGATCACCAATGCCCTGATCATCGACCACTGGGGCATCGTCAAGGCCGATATCGGCCTGCGCGGCTGCCGCATCGCGGCCATCGGCAAGGCCGGCAACCCCGATGTGCAGCCCGGCGTGGACATCGTCATCGGCCCGGGCACCGAGATCATCGCGGGCGAGGGCATGATCGTCACCGCCGGCGCCATCGACACCCACATCCACTTCATCTGCCCGCAGCAGATCGAGGAGGCGCTGATGTCGGGCGTCACCACCATGATGGGCGGCGGCACCGGCCCGGCCACTGGCACCTTTGCCACCACCTGCACGCCCGGCCCGGCCAATATCGAGCGCATGCTGCAAGCGGCCGAGGCCTTTCCGATGAATATCGGCTTTCTGGGCAAGGGCAATGCCAGCCGGCCCGAGGCCCTGCGCCAGCAGATCGAGGCCGGCGTGATCGGCCTCAAGCTGCATGAGGACTGGGGCACCACGCCCGCGGCCATCGGCTGCTGCCTCTCGGTGGCCGAGGAGACCGACACCCAGGTCTCCATCCACAGCGACACGCTCAATGAGAGCGGCTTTGTGGAGGACACCATCGCCGCCACCAGAGGCCGCACGCTCTGCGCCTTCCACACCGAGGGCGCGGGCGGCGGCCATGCGCCCGACATCATGCGCGTGGTGGGCGAGGCCAACTTCCTGCCCTCCTCCACCAACCCCACCATGCCCTACACGGTGAACACCGTGGACGAGCACCTGGACATGCTGATGGTTTGCCACCATCTGGACGCCAGCGTGGCCGAGGACCTGGCCTTTGCCGAGAGCCGCATCCGGCGCGAGACCATTGCGGCCGAGGACGTGCTGCATGATCTGGGCGCCATCTCCATGTTCTCCTCCGACAGCCAGGCCATGGGCCGGGTGGGCGAGATGGTGATGCGCTGCTGGCAGACCGCGCACAAGATGAAGTTGCAGCGCGGCGCCTTGGGCGGACCGGGCGGCGACACGGCCCGCCACGACAACGAGCGGGTCAAGCGCTATATCGCCAAGCTCACGATCAACCCCGCGCGCTCGCACGGCACGGCACACGAGATCGGCTCCATCGAGGTGGGCAAGTGGGCGGACCTGGTGCTGTGGCGGCCCGCCTTCTTCGGCGTCAAGCCCAGCCTCATCCTCAAGGGCGGCTTCATCGCCGCGGCCGCCATGGGCGACCCCAATGCCAGCATCCCCACGCCCCAGCCGGTGCACTACCGTCCCATGTTCGGCAGCTTTGGCGGCGCGCTCTCGGCCGGCTCGCTGAGCTTTGTCTCGCAGGCGGCCGAGCAGGCCGGCGTCAAGGAACGCTACGGCCTGAAGAAGACCGTGGTCGCGGTGCGGGGCAATCGCGGCATCAGCAAGCGGGACATGGTGCGCAACGACTATCTGCCGCAGATGAGCATAGACCCGCAGACCTACGAGGTGCGCGCCGACGGCCAGCTGCTGAGCTGCGAACCGGCACGGGAGCTGCCGCTGGCGCAGCGCTATTTCCTGTTTTAAGGGCTTTTTCCAGGCATTGTGAGCCGCGCTTTGAGGCAGCATGCACGCCATGGACGGTCTGGCCGAACAGGTGGTGGCGTGGCACAACCGCAACCCCCTCGCAAAGCGCATCAGCATTTACGACGTCCACACCATCGGTGTGGTGGCACTGCCCTTTGTCGGGGGCAGCGCCTCCCCGCGTCCGCAGGCCGCGCAAGCACAGCAGCGCGAGCCGGTCATGGATCCCCTGCCCGCGGAGCCGGGCGAGCCCGACCCCGAAG
>NZ_JBKCLH010000060.1:0-7724 GCF_046300915.1 Roseateles sp.
CTGGTCCTCGGGCGTCGTCAGGCTGGCCAGGCGCAGCCAGTAGCGGCCGGGAGCCAGCGGCAGCGCCAGGGCGGGGCGGTCCAGATCGGCGCGGTCCAGCAGGGGGCGTGCGAAATCGGGACTGTCGGCCAGCTGCAGGCGGTAGGCGCGCGCGCTCAGGGGCTCGGTCCACTGCAGGCGCAGGGTCTCGCCATAGGCCACGGCGCCGGGCGCCAGCCACAGCGGCGGCTCGGGCCGGGCCTTGAGCTGCAGCAGGCTTTCGCTGGCGGGGCCTTCCAGGCCCAGGGCGTCGATGCTGCGCAGGCGCAGGCTGTAGCGGCCATCGGGCAGCTGGGCGGCCTGGGGCCAGAGGATCTCGGGCGTGCTGACGCGGCCGTCCAGCAGCAGGCGATCGAAGTCCTGCTCGGCGAAGAGCTGCACGCGGTAGGCCCGGGCCTGGGGCGCGGCGGCCCAGCTCAGGCGCAGCGGCAGCTGCTCGGCGCGCAGCGTGGGCGGCAGGGCCGGCGGGGCCGGCAGGGCCTGGACCTGCAAGGGCGAACCGGCCTGGGCCAGGGCGCCCTGGCCGGCGGCCAGCGCGGTGGGGCGTGCGCCGGAGCCGGCCGCCACCCGGCCCGCCAGTACCTGCACGGCCGTGCGTCCGGCTTCGGCCTGCACGCGGAATTCGGTGCCACGCACGCCCAGGTTCAGGCTGGGGGTGCGCAGCTCGTAGCGCGGCGGCACGGTGGCCCCGGGCTCCACCCGGCTGTCGGCGCCGCCCTGTTCCAGGCGCAGCTGGGTGTTGGTGAGCGCGCCGCGGCCCTGCACCAGCAACTGCTCTAGGCTGAGCAGGCTGTCGGCGCCGAGCAGCAGGCGCGAACCGTCGGCAAAGCGCAGGGACAGGGAGGATGCGGGACCGGTCTGCAGCCGGTCACCGGCTTGCAGGTTCATGCCTTCCGCCAGGGGCGTGGCGGCGGCGCCTGGGCGCAGCAGCTGGGCCTCGCCCCGCAGATGCAGCACGCGGGCCACCGCGCTCTCGCGCTGCAGCCAGGCCAGTGGCAGGCGCAAGATGCCGCCGGGCGGCAGCTTGTAGGGGTCGGCCACGCGGTTCAGGCGCTGCAAGTCTCGCCAGCTGTGGCGCTCGTCCAGATAGGTCTGGGCCAGCTGGATCAGGGTGTCGCCGGGCTGGATGCGGTAGGCCCAGTAATCGGCCTGTGTCGCAGTGGCCGGAGTGCCGGCCTGTGGCGCAGGGGCCGGAGTGCCGGTCTGGGCGTTCAGCGCGAGGGGCACGCAGGGCTGCAGCAGGCACAAGGCCAGCAGCGAGCGAGCGGGCCGCCGGGCGAAGCTGGGCAGCGGGGTCATGGCGATCCTCCCTGGGCGTGCTCATGGCGCCCTTGTTGCGGCCATGTTAAGGCTGCAAGCCCTGCTCCGGCGAGCGGGCTTGTCCCGCAAACAGGCGGATCTGCCCTAGTTCAATCCCGATTGCCCAGGCTGTCTTGCAGCAGATGCAGCATGGCCTCCTGGGTGCGGCGCAGCTTTTGCAGCTCCTGGTCGGGGCACTGCAGGGCGGGCCAGAGCAGGGCGACCAGGTCGCGGGCGCTTTGCTCCACCTCGATCTGGCGGCCGGTGATCACCACCTCCCAGAGCATGTGCTCCATGGGCCCGAAGACCAGGGAACGCAGCAGGCGCAGCGGGATGTCGCGGCGCAGCTCGCCGCTGGCCTGGCCGCGCGCCAGCAGGTCCATCAGGGGCTGGGTGTAGCGCCGCTGCAGCTCCACAAAGCCCTCGCCCAGCTCCTGCTGGCCCTTGCTGCGGCCCTCGCTCAGCACCAGGGCGCACAGGCCCGTGCCCTGGATCAGGAAGAGGCGCAGATGGGTGTGGACGATGAATTCCAGCTGCTCGCGTATGGGCCGCTCGCGCGGCAGGCCCTGTTCGATGGCGCCGATGATCTCGTCATACCAGTCGCCGATCACCCGCATGCAGAGCTCGCGCTTGCCGCGGAAATAGGTGAAGACCGTGGCCTCCGAAATGCCCAGGCGCTGGGCGATCTCGGTGGTGGTGGTGCGCTCGTAGCCCAGGGCGGCAAAGACCTCGCGACCCACGCGCAGGATGTCGCGCACCCGTTGCTCGGACTTGGCGCTCACCGGCGCGCGGCGCTGGGCCGGCAGCACGGTGGCCGAGGTGGGGGCGGAGCGGGGCGTGCGGGGCATGGGCCGGATTCTGGATAAATTTTGAGGAAAGCTCAAGAATTGTTTGATGCCAGTTGCCGTCTGATTTATGCTGCACGGCTCTGGCATCCTGGCCATGCTTGGATCGGGATGCGTGCGAAGCAAATTGAGCCAGTCTCAGGCTGGCTGATCCAGGAGACAAGACGATGGCTGTTCTCGCCACCAAGCTCAATGCCCGCTCGGCCGATTTCAAGGCCAATGCCGACGCGATGCGGGCGGTCATCGATGATCTGAACGCCAGGCTCGCCAAGATCGCCGAGGGCGGCGGCGAGGCGGCGCGCGCCAAGCATGTGGCCCGCGGCAAGCTGCTGCCGCGCGAGCGCGTGGAGATGCTGCTTGACCCCGGCACGCCGTTCCTGGAAATCGCGCCCCTGGCCGGCCTGAATATGTATGACAACGCGGCGCCGGGCGGCGGCGTGATCGCCGGCATCGGCCGGGTGGCCGGCGTGGAATGCGTGATCGTCTGCAATGACGCCACGGTCAAGGGCGGCACCTACTACCCCATCACGGTGAAGAAGCATCTGCGCGCGCAGGAAGTCGCGCAGCAGAACCGCCTGCCCTGCATCTATCTGGTGGACAGCGGCGGCGCCAATCTGCCCAACCAGGACGAGGTCTTCCCGGACCGCGACCACTTCGGCCGCATCTTCTACAACCAGGCCAATCTCAGCGCCCAGGGCGTGCCGCAGATTGCGGTGGTGATGGGCTCCTGCACCGCGGGCGGCGCCTATGTGCCGGCCATGAGCGACGAGACCATCATCGTCAAGAACCAGGGCACCATCTTCCTGGGCGGCCCGCCCCTGGTGAAGGCCGCCACCGGCGAGGTGGTGACGGCCGAGGACCTGGGTGGCGGCGATGTGCACACCCGCCTCTCGGGCGTGGCCGACCACCTGGCCGAGAACGACACCCATGCCCTGGCCCTGGCCCGCCAGTCCGTGGCCAGCCTGAACTGGCGCAAAGAGGGCGAGCTGCTGCAGCGCGAGCCGCGTGCGCCGCTGTTTGACGCCGCCGAGCTGCATGGCGTGATCCCCACCGACACGCGCAAGCCCTTCGATGTGCGCGAGGTCATTGCCCGCATCGTGGACGGCTCGGAGTTCGACGAGTTCAAGGCCCGTTATGGCAACACCCTGGTCTGCGGCTTTGCCCATATCGAGGGCATGCCCGTGGGCATCGTCGCCAATAACGGCATCCTGTTTGCCGAGAGCGCCAACAAGGGCGCGCACTTCATCGAGCTCTGCTGCCAGCGCAAGATTCCCCTGGTCTTCCTGCAGAACATCACCGGCTTCATGGTGGGCCGCAAGTACGAGAACGAGGGCATTGCCCGCGCCGGAGCCAAGATGGTGACGGCCGTGGCCTGCGCCCAGGTGCCCAAGTTCACCGTCATCATCGGTGGCTCGTTCGGCGCCGGCAATTACGGCATGTGCGGCCGCGCCTACTCGCCGCGCTTCCTCTGGATGTGGCCCAACGCGCGCATCAGCGTGATGGGCGGTGAGCAGGCCGCCAGCGTGCTGGCCACGGTCAAGCGCGACGGCATCGAGGCCAAGGGCGGCGCCTGGAGCGCGGAGGAAGAAGAAGCCTTCAAGGCCCCCATCCGCCAGCAGTACGAGGACCAGGGCCACCCCTATTACGCCAGCGCCCGCCTCTGGGACGACGGCGTGATCGACCCGGCCGACACCCGCCGCGTGCTGGCCCTGGGCCTGTCCGCTGCGCTCAATGCCGAGATCCCCGAGACCAAGTTCGGCGTCTTCCGCATGTAAGACCGCGCCCGGGTGCTTGCGCCCGGGCCGGCTCCCCGCTCCAAATTGCCGCTCTGCCATGACTGACACCGCGCTCAAGATCGAACGCCTGGGGGCCGAGGCCCGCATCGCCCGCGTCACCCTCAACCGCCCCGAGGTGCGCAATGCCTTCAACGAGGCCCTGATCGCCGAGCTGACCGAGGCCTTCAAGACCCTGGGGCAAGACCCGACCCTGCGGGCCATCGTGCTGGCCGCCGAGGGCAAGGCCTTCTGCGCCGGGGCCGATCTCAACTGGATGAAGGCCATGGCGGGCTACAGCTGGGAAGAAAACCATGCCGATGCCGGCCGTCTGGCCGAGATGCTGTGGACCATCTACAGCTGCCCGGTGCCCGTGATCGCGCGGGTGCAGGGCGATGTCTATGCCGGTGGCGTGGGCCTGGTATCGGTCTGCGATATGGTGGTCTCGCTGGAGTCGGCGGGCTTTTGCCTCAGCGAGGCCAAGCTGGGCCTCTTGCCCGCCACCATCGCGCCCTATGTGGTGCGGGCCCTGGGTGAGCAGGCCTCGCGCCGCTACTTCGTGACCGCCGAGCGTTTCGGCGCCGCCGAGGCCCACCGCCTGGGCCTGGTGCACAAGCTGGCGGCGGACGAAGAGCAGCTGGATCACAAGGTGGAACTGCTGCTGAGCGCCGTGCTGGCCAATGGGCCGGCCGCCGTGCGCGCCTGCAAGAAGCTGGTGCAGGACGTGGCGCATGCGCCCATCACGCCCGCGCTGCGCGACGACACCGCGCGCCGCATTGCCGATATCCGCGCCAGCGCCGAGGGGCGCGAGGGCGTGCAGAGTTTCCTGAACAAGAGCAAGCCCTCCTGGCTGGCTTGAGTCACCGCGGTTCTTCATCCATGTCTTTGGCCGTACAAGAAGACTTGCAGCAGCGCAGCCTGGCCGCGGTCTGGCATCCCTGCACCCAGATGGCGCGTGCCGCCCGCAGGGTGCCGCCCCTGCCCATCGTGCGCGGCGAGGGCGCCTGGCTCTTTGATGCCGCCGGCCGCCGCTACTTCGACGCGAACAGCAGCTGGTGGGTCAATCTCTTTGGCCATTCGGACGCCGGCCTGAATGCCGCCATCAAGCGCCAGCTCGACACCCTGCCGCATGTGATGCTGGCCGGCTGCACCCATGAGCCGGCCGTGCGCCTGGCCGAGCGGCTCTCGGCCCGGACGGGCGGCGCCCTGGGCCACTGCTTCTTTGCCAGCGACGGGGCCAGCGCCGTGGAGATCGCGCTCAAGCAGAGCTTCCACAGCTGGCGCAACCGCGGCCGCGGCGAGAAGCGCGAGTTCGTCTGCCTGAAGAACGGTTACCACGGTGAGACCATCGGTGCCCTGGCCGTCACCGATGTGGCGGTTTTCCGCGACGTCTACGACCCGCTGCTGATGCGCGCCCATATCGTGGACTCGCCCGACAGCCGCCTGGGCAACGAGGCCCCGGCCCTGGCCGCGATGCGTGCCCTGCTGGAGGAGCGCCACGGCCAGATCGCGGCCCTGATCGTCGAGCCCCTGATCCAGGGCGCGGCCGGCATGGTGATGCACAGCCCCGACTACCTGCGCGGCCTGCGCCAGCTCTGCAGCGAGTTCGAGGTGCATCTGATTGCCGACGAGATCGCCGTGGGCTGCGGCCGCACCGGGACCTTCTTCGCTTGGCAGCAAGCGGATGCGCCGCAGTGGCCCGACTTCCTGCTGCTCTCCAAAGGCATCACGGGCGGCACCCTGCCCCTGTCCCTGGTGCTGACGACGGACGCCGTCTATCAAGCTTTCTGGGACGAGCAGGAGGTGGCACGCGGCTTTCTGCACTCGCACTCCTACACCGGCAATGCCCTGGCCTGCGCGGCGGCGAACGCTGTGCTGGACCGCTTTGAGCTGCAGGATCAGCTGCTGGCCAATCAGGCGCAGGCAGCCCTGCTCGCCCAGGCCTTTGCGCCCCTGGCCGAGGACGCGCGCCTGCATCATCTGCGCCAGCGCGGCATGGTGCTGGCGTTTGATGTGAAGGACTCGGGCCCGCGTTTCGCCGAGCGCTTTCATCTGGCCGCGCGCGAGCGCGAACTGCTGATCCGGCCCATAGGCGCCACCGTCTACCTGATGCCGCCCTATCTGATTGACGCCGAGGCGGCGCAGTTTCTCTTCAAGGCCGTGCGGGCCACCTTGGACGAGGTGCTGAGCCATGCTGCTTGAGCATCTGGACCGCAAGCTGCAGGCCTTGCGCGCGCAAGACCTGAGCCGCTTCACCCGCATTGCCGAGACCGGCACCGCGCCGCGCCAGACCGTGGTGGGCGCGGACGGCGTGGCCCGCGAGCTGCTGATGTTCTGCAGCAATGACTATCTGGGCCTGGCCGCCCATCCCGAGCTGGCCCAGGCCCTGGCCGAGGGCGCGCGCCGCTGGGGCGGTGGCTCGGGCGCCTCGCCCCTGGTGAGCGGGCATTCGCGCGCCCATCACGAGGTGGAGGCCGAGCTGGCACGCTGGTTTGCGCCCCATATTCCCCAGGCTCGCGCCATCGGCTTTTGCACCGGCTATATGGCCAATCTGGCGGTGCTGGGCGCCCTGGGTGATGCCGAGGCCGAGATCTTCAGCGAGGCGCTCAACCACGCCTCCCTGATCGATGGTGCCCGCCTGGCCAAGGCGCGGGTCAGCCGCTACGGCCATTGCGATGTGGCGGGGCTGCGCGCCCTGCTGGCGGCCAGCACGGCGCGCATCAAGCTCATCGTGACCGATGCCGTGTTCAGCATGGACGGCGATATCGCGCCCCTGCCCGAGCTGCTGGCCCTGGCTCAGGAGTTCGATGCCTGGCTGATCGTGGATGACGCGCACGGCCTGGGCGTGCTGGGCGAGACCGGCGTGGGCACGCTGGAACATTTCGGGCTGCGCAGCGAGCGCCTGATCCTGGTGGGCACCCTGGGCAAGGCCGCGGGCCTGGCCGGCGCCTTTGTGGTGGCCCATGAGACCGTGAGCCACTACCTGCTGCAGGCGGCGCGCAACTACATCTTCTCCACCGCCTCGCCGCCCGCCGTGGAGCAGGCCCTGCTGTGCAGCCTGGCCCTGATCCGCGGCGAGACCGGTCGCCAGCGCCGCGCCCGCTTGCAGACCTTGCAGACGCGCCTGCGCGTGGGCATGCAGGCCCTGCTGGCCCGGCACGCCCATCTGGGCTGGTGCCTGGCCGAGTCGCACACCCCGCTGCAGCCGCTTATCGTGGGGGGCAATGCCGAGGTCATGCAGCTGGCCGCCGCTCTAGAGGCCCAGGGCCTGCGCGTGCCGGGCATACGCCCGCCCACCGTGCCGGCCGGGCAGGCCCGCCTGCGCATCACCCTGTGCGCCACCCATACCGAGGCCGATGTGGACCGCCTGCTGGCGGGCCTGGAGACCTGCATTCCCAGTCTGAGCGAGATCGCCGCATGAAAGGCTTCTTCATCACCGGCACCGATACCGAGATCGGCAAGACCTGCATCACTGCGGGTCTCACCCACGCCCTGCAGCAGCAGGGCTGGCGGGTGGCGCCCATCAAGCCCTTGTCGGCGGGCCAGTTCCAGAATGCGGCCGGCGAGTGGCTCAACGAGGACGTGATGCAGCTGCATGCGGCCCAACGCCTGGGCCTGAGCCCGCGGCAGATCGGCCCCCTGCAGTTCCGTGCCGCCTGTGCGCCGCATATCGCGGCCCGGCTGGAGGGGCGCGATATCGAACGCCAGCCCCTGCTGGCCGCCATCCGCGAGACGGCCGCCCTGGCCGATCTGGCCCTGGTGGAAGGGG
>NZ_JBKCLH010000061.1:0-39151 GCF_046300915.1 Roseateles sp.
GCCAAGCCGGCGACGCCCGCTCCCAAGCCCGCCCCCAAGCCGGCCGTTCAGGAGCCGAGCGTTTCCTGCTTGGCGACCGGCTTGGGCGGGGTGGACGCCGCCGGGGCCTCGGCCGGGAGCTCCGTCTTCTGCGCCGGGGCGGGTTCGCTCACCGGCTCGGGCTTGGCCGCCTCGGGCGCCGTGGCCACCACAGGGACCGCGGGGGCCTCGCTGCCGCCGCTGGAGCGGCCCACGGCATAGGCGCCGGCCAGCAGAGCGCCGGCAATGGCCACGGCCGCAATGGTCTGGCTGGAGTTGAGGGACAGGTTCATCGCGATCCTCCTTGTTGTTCATGCATGCCCTGTGCCGCAACACCGGGCCTGCGAACTTAACGCCTGAACAGGCGCCGCGCCGACCTGTCTTTGTAAGCGCTTGTGCCCGGCCTGTCCATCAGCGGCCAGGCCCCGCTCAGCCCAGCAGGGGCGCGAGCGCGCGCTGGGCCTCGCGCTCGTCCAGGGCCATGCGGGTCGCCCAGTCCTGCAGCTGGTCCTCGCCGATGCGGCCCACATTGAAATAGCTGGACTCGGGGTGCGAGAAGTAGAAGCCGCTGACGCTGGCCGCCGGGGTCATGGCCATGGCCTCGGTCAGGCCCATGCCGATCTCGGCCGGGTTCAGGGCCTGGAAGAGATCGCGCTTGACCAGATGGTCCGGGCAGGCCGGATAGCCGGGCGCGGGGCGGATGCCGCGGTAGGCTTCAGCAATCAGGGCCTCGTTGTCCAGGCCCTCGTCCGGCGCATAGGCCCAGAACTCCTGGCGCACGCGCTGGTGCAGACGCTCGGCAAAGGCCTCGGCCAGACGGTCGGCCAGGGCCTTGAGCATGATGGCGGAGTAGTCGTCATGCTCGGCCTCGAACTGGGCCTCCTTCTTGTCCACGCCGATGCCGGCGGTGACGGCGAAGAGGCCGATGTAGTCGGGCACCGTGCCCCTGGGCGCGATGTAGTCGGCCAGGGCGCGATTGGGGCGCTTGACCCCGTCCACCACCGGGCGCTCCGACTGCATGCGCAGGCCGCGCCAAGTCATCAGCACCTCGCTGCGCGACTCGTCGGTGTAGATCTCGATATCGTCGTCATTGACCTGGGCGGCCGGGTAGAGGCCGAACACGCCATTGGCCTGCAGCCAGCGGCCTTCGATGAGGCGCTGCAGCATGCGCTTGCCGTCGCTGAACACGCGCTGGGCCTCGGTGCCCACGATCTCATCCTTGAGGATGGCCGGGAAGGGGCCGGCCAGGTCCCAGGTCTGGAAGAAGGGGCCCCAGTCGATGGCCTGGGCCAGATCGGCCAGATCGTAGTTGCGGAAGACGCGGCGGCCGATGAACTTGGGCACCGGCGGCCGGTAGCCGGCCCAGTCCAGCTGCAGCTTGTTGGCGCGGGCCTGGGCCAGACTGACCAAGGGCGTCTGCTTCTTGCTGGCGTGCAGCTCGCGCACCTTCTCGTAATCGGCCTTGAGCTCGTCAATGAAACGGGTGGCGCGCTCGTCCGAGAGCAGCTCGGTGCACACGCCCACCGAGCGTGAGGCATCGGGCACATAGACCACCGGGCCCTCGTAATGCGGGCTGATCTTGACGGCCGTATGCACCCGGCTGGTGGTGGCACCGCCGATGAGCAGGGGGATCTTCTTCATGCGGAAGTAGTCGTCGCGCTGCATCTCGGCGGCCACATGCTGCATTTCCTCGAGGCTGGGCGTGATCAGGCCGGAGAGACCGATGATGTCGGCCCCCTCCACCTTGGCCTTGGCCAGGATGTCCTGGCAAGGCACCATCACGCCCATATTCACCACCTCGTAGTTATTGCACTGCAGGACCACGGTGACGATGTTCTTGCCGATGTCGTGCACATCGCCCTTGACGGTGGCGATCACGATCTTGCCCTTGGGCTTCACATCGCCGCCGGCCGCGGCCAGCTGGCGCTTCTCTTCCTCGATATAGGGCACGAGGTGGGCCACGGCACTCTTCATCACGCGCGCGCTCTTCACCACCTGGGGCAGGAACATCTTGCCCTGGCCGAAGAGATCGCCCACCACATTCATGCCGGCCATCAAGGGGCCTTCGATCACATGCAGGGGCCGGCCGCCACCGGCACGGATGGCCTGCCAGGCTTCCTCGGTGTCCGCCACGATGAAGTCGGTGATGCCATGCACCAGGGCATGACTCAGACGCGCATTCACATCGCCGGCACGCCAAGCCAGGCGGGCCGACTCGTCCTTGCCGGCGCTCTTGGCACGGTCGGCGATCTCGATCAGGCGCTCGCCCGCGTCGGAGCGGCGGTTGAGCACCACGTCTTCCACGCGCTCGCGCAGCTCGGCATCCAGATCGTCGTACACGCCCACCATGCCGGCATTGACGATGCCCATGTCCATGCCGGCCTTGATGGCGTGGTACAGGAAGACGGTGTGTATGGCTTCGCGCACCGGCTCATTGCCGCGGAAGCTGAAGGACACATTGGAGACGCCACCGCTGACCTTGGCGCCGGGCAGGTGCTGCTTGATCCAGCGCGTGGCCTCGATGAAGTCCACGGCGTAGTTGTCATGCTCCTCGATGCCGGTGGCGATGGCGAAGATATTGGGGTCGAAGATGATGTCCTCGGCCGGGAAGCCCACCTCGTCCACCAGCATGCGGTAGGCGCGCTCGCAGATCTCGATCTTGCGCTGGAAGGTGTCGGCCTGGCCGGTCTCGTCGAAGGCCATCACCACGGTGGCGGCGCCATAGCGCTTGAGCAGCTTGGCCTGGCGCTTGAACTCGGCCTCGCCTTCCTTGAGCGAGATGGAGTTCACGATGCCCTTGCCCTGGATGCACTTGAGCCCGGCCTCGATCACCTCCCATTTGGAGCTGTCGATCATGATGGGCACACGCGCGATCTCGGGCTCGCTGGCGATCAGGTTCAGGAAGCGCACCATGGCGGCCTTGCTGTCCAGCATGGCCTCGTCCATATTGATGTCGATGACCTGGGCGCCGTTCTCCACCTGCTGGCGCGCCACGGCCAGGGCCTCCTCGAACTGACCCGCCAGAATCATGCGGGCAAAGGCCTTGGAGCCGGTCACATTGGTGCGCTCGCCGATATTGACGAAGAGCGAGTCCGCGCCGATGAGCACCGGTTCCAGCCCGGAAAGCTTCATCGGGGGCGGGGTCTGGGCGGTGGTGCTGGCGGTCATGGCGGCCTCGGTATCACGAAGGAAATGGGGCCGCGAACTCACCGCGGCCACGGACGGTGCGTGGATCGGTGAGCGTCGTTGCGTGGGCCGGTGCATCACCGCCCCTGTTCCGAGCCTGGCGGTTCAACCGTCGCAACGCTCCTCGGACCGTGCGCGATTTTACGCGCAAGCCCGCCCCTGAGGCTCAAGCCCGCGGTCAGCGGGACGACAATCCCTGCAGACCAAGAGCGAGACACCGTGGACCTGATTCCCCTGCCCCCCCAAAGCCTGCGCGTCGGCCAGCTGCTGGAGTTCTCCATCCGCGACGCCGAGGGCAAGCTCTTGATCGCCCGCGGCCAGCGCCTGGAGGACAGCCCCAAGGTCCGCGCCCTGATCGAGCATGGCGCCTTCGTGATGGCCGAGGAAACCCGGGAGTACCAGCGTGCCATGGCCCACAAGGCCGATACCCTGATGCTGCGCGGCGCCACCCTGGGTGAGATTTCGCGGGTGCGCAGCGACTTCAGTGCGCGTGGCGATCGCGGCCAGACACAGACCCCCACCGACGAGCGCGCCGCCTGGGCCGATCTGCTGCTGCACACCCACAGCCTGCTGCGCGAGCCGCGTGCGGAAGACTTTCTGCCCCGCTTCGAGGGCCTGACCCAGGACCTGCTGCGCCGCACTCGGCAGCAGACCGATCTGACCCTGATGCTGTTGATCCAGGAGGCCAGCCAGGAGCACCAGCACTACAGCGCGCGCCACGGTCTGCTCTGCCTGTGCGTGGCCGAACTCTGCGCCCGGCAGCTGGGCTGGCCCGAGGAGCAGCGCGCGGTGCTGGCCCGCGCCGCGCTGAGCATGAACATCGCCATCAGCAGCCTGCAGGACAAGCTGGCCGCCCAGCAGGAGCGCCCGGACGAGGCCCAGCGCGCCATGCTCAGCGGCCATGGCGACCGCAGTGCCGAGCTGCTCCAGCAGCTGGGCGTGAGTGATGCGCTGTGGCTGCAGGTGGTGCGCCTGCACCACGAGGCGGGCCCCGGCCCGCTAGAGGGGCGCAGCCCGGCCGAGCAGATGGCTCGCGTGCTCAAGCGGGTGGACATCTATGGCGCACGGCTTTCGCCGCGCCGCAGCCGCGCCGCCTTGTCGGCGGCCCAGGCCGCGCGAGCGGCCTATCTAGACGAGCTGCAGCACCCCGACGCGCCCGGCTCGGCCCTGATCCAGTCGGTGGGCCGCGATCCCCCGGGCAGCGTGGTGCGCCGGGCCCATGGTGAGCAGGGCGTGGTGGCGCGCCGCGGCCACAGCGCCAATGCGCCTCTGGTTGCGGCCCTGCTGGGCCGCAGCGGCAACCCCTTGAGCGAGCCGGTGCTGCGCGACACCCGTCTGGCCAGTCAGGCCATCGCCGCCAGCCTGGCGCCGCACGAGCTCAAGCTGCGCCTGAATCTCGACAAGCTGCTCAAGCTCTACTGAGCGCGCTCAGTCCTGCACCAGCTCCGTGAAGAAGCGCTGGCCACTGACCCGCGGCTTGTAGGCCGAGACGCTCTGGGCAATGGCGGCGATATGCGCCGGCGTGGTGCCGCAGCAGCCGCCCGCGATGTTCAGGAAGCCGGCGGCAGCAAACTCGCCCACCAGACGGCCGGTCACATCCGGCGTCTCGTCGAAGCCGGTATCGCTCATGGGATTGGGCAGGCCGGCATTGGGGTAGCAGCTCACCGCCACGTCGCCCGCTGCCTTGGCCAGCTCCTCGATATAGGGCCGCATCAGGGTGGCGCCCAGGGCGCAATTCAGGCCGATGGCCAGGGGCTTGGCATGGCGCACCGAGTGCCAGAAGGCCGTCACGGTCTGGCCCGAAAGGATGCGGCCCGAGGCATCGGTCACGGTGCCGGAGATGATGACCGGCAGGCGCTCGCCGGTGTCGTCCATCAGCTCGTCCAGGGCGAAGATCGCGGCCTTGGCATTGAGCGTGTCGAAGATGGTCTCGACCAAGAACAGGTCCACCCCGCCCTCCAGCAAGCCCTTGGCCTGCTCGTAGTAGGCGGCACGCAGGGTGTCGAAATCGATATTGCGGGCGCCGGGGTCGTTCACATCCGGGCTGATGCTGGCGGTGCGCGGCGTGGGGCCTAGGGCGCCGGCGGCAAAGCGCGGCTTGTCGGGCGTGCTGTACTTGTCGCAGGCGGCACGGGCCAGGCGGGCGGCGGCCACATTCATCTCATAGGCGAACTCGCCCAGCTCGTAGTCCTCCTGCGCCACCGAGGTGGTGCCGAAGGTATTGGTCTCGATGATGTCGGCCCCGGCGGCCAGGTACTGCTCGTGGATCTCGGTGATGACCTCGGGACGGGTCAGCACCAGCAGATCGTTATTGCCCTTGAGGTCCTTGTGATGCGCGGCGAAGCGCTCGCCGCGGTAGTCGGCCTCGCCCAGCTTGTAGCGCTGGATCATGGTGCCCATGGCACCGTCGAGGATGGCGATGCGTTGTTGCAGAATGGCGGGCAACTGGGCGCCGCGCGTGTAGGCGGCCGGGGTGGAGGCAGAACTCATGCCGCCATTCTAGGCAAGGCGTCAATACCCCCTTCCATGAAGCACCTGCTCCCCAAAGAGGCCCACGCCTATCTGCAAGCCCATCCCGAGGCCCTGCTCATCGACATCCGCATGGAGCTGGAATACCTTTATGTGGGCCACCCGCCCGGCGCCATCCATGTGGCCTGGTACGAGTACCCCGAGATGCACGCCGACCCCGAACGCTTCGTCAGCCAGGTGCGGCGCGAGGTGGACGGGGCCCTGGACCGCCCCCTGCTGCTGCTGTGCCGCTCCGGCACCCGCACCCTGCCCGCCGGCCAGGCCCTGGAGGCCGCGGGCTTCAGCGAGGTGATCAATATCGTGCACGGCTTCGAGGGCGACCCCGACGAGCATTTCCATCGCAACACGCTCAACGGCTGGCGTTTTGAGGGGCTGCCGTGGGAGCAGATGTAGCCGCCGTTGCGGCTGCCGCGACATCACCCCTTTGGGCCGTAGGCAGGGCCGCGCGGCCCTGCTAGCGTGCGGGCACCTGCATCGAGGATGCCCATGAACACCAAAGCCCTGTCCTGGATCGCCAAGATCGCCGCCGCGCTCTTCGGCCTCTACATCGTCTTCAGCCTGCTGAACCCTATCCGCATCGTGCAGTCCGGCACGCGCGGCGTGATCACCACCTTCGGCAAGGTCGATCCCGAGCCGCTGGGCGAAGGCATCCACTTTGTCGTGCCCCTGGTAAACCGGGTGCACATGATCGATGTGCGCCTGCAGAAGAACGAGGGCAAGGGCGTGGCGGCGTCGCGAGACCTGCAGCAGGTCTCGGTGTCCGCCGCCTTGAACTGGCGCCTGGACCCCGCCCTGGTGGCCCAGACCTTTCAGAACATCGGCAACGAGCATGCGGTGGCCTTGCGCGTGATCGAGCCGGCAGCTCAGGAGGCCACCAAGGCCATCGCGGCTCAATACACGGCCGAGGAACTGGTGACCAAACGCACCGAGGTGAGCGGCAAGATCCGCGATGCGCTGGAGCAGCGCCTGCGCCGCCACGGCGTGATCGTCGACTCGCTAGCCGCCGTGAACTACGACTTCAGCGCCGTGTTCGACAAGGCCATCGAGGCCAAGGTGGAGGCCGAGCAGAAGAAGCTCACCGCCGAGCGTGACCTGGAGCGAATCAAGGTGGAGGCCGAACAGGCCCTGGCTAAGGCCCGCGGCGAGGCCGAATCGCTCAAGGCCAAGCGCCTGGAGATCACGCCCGACCTGCTGCGCCTCAAGCAGCTGGAGAACGAGGCCGAAGCCATCAAGAAGTGGAACGGACAGCTGCCGCAGTACACAGGCGCCGGCACACCCTTCGTGCAGCTCAATGGGGCTGGGAGCAGCAGCAAGTAAGACATCCTGCCAGCAGCGCGGGAAGACAGGGCCGCGCTCAGTCTTTTAAGCGCAGCAGGGACTCATCCCGCCAGTAGCCCATCTCCGCATAAAAGGTCTCCCACACGCAGGCGGCCTCGCAGCCGCTATCGCAGCAGTTGTCGGGTTCCGCGGGCGGCTCGCCGAGCGCCACGCCACGCTGGGTGGCCCGGGCCTGCAGCTCGCGGCGGACGGCCAAGGCACTGGCACGGTCGGTGATGGGGCGATGAATCATGGCCCCGCATTGGAGCAGAATGCACCGGAGTGCGAGACCGGCTCAGTACATCGTGCGGGCCTGCCGCGCCTCCAGTTCAGCGTCATAGGCCGCACCGTCCACACGCGGGCTCAGGGCCTGCAGGATGGCCCCGGTGGACGGCAGGCTGGCACGCTCGATGCGGCTGGCCGGGTCCCACAGGCCCGAGCGCTTGATGGCGCGCGCGCACTGGAAGAAAACCCGCTTCACCTCGATCACCAGCACCGAGCGCGGCAGCTTGCCCTCGAACTCGAAGCGGGCCAGCAGGTCCGGCGCCGTGCTGATGCGACCCAGGCCTTGCACCCGCAAGGCCTCACCAATGCCGGGAATCAGGAAGAGCAGGGCCAGCTCGGGGTCGTGCAGCAGATTGCGCAGGCTGTCGATGCGGTTGTTGCCGCGGCGGTCGGGCAGCAGCAGGGTGTGGGCATCGGCCACCTCGACCAGGCGGCCCGCGGGGTCGCCACGCGGTGAGGTGTCCAAGCCGCGCGGGCTGCGCGTGGCCAGCACGCAAAAGGGCGCGGCCTCGATGAAGGGGCGGTACAGGGGGTGCACATGATCGCACTCCTTGTCCAGCGTGGCCGGCGCCTCGGGCGCCGGATAGACGGCGCGCAGCTTGTCCAGGCTGTCCAGGTCGTGGCGGCGGTCCAGCCAGGGCGCGAGCTCGCTCATCAACGCCCCCCAAAGACCTTCTTGAGGATGGCGCTGCCACTGGCCACCGGGTCCTGGCGGATCTTCTTCTCTTCCTCGCCGATCACCAGGTAGAGCCCGTCCAGGGCCCGGCCGGTGACGTATTGCTGGATATTGGCGTCCACGCCGCGCACCAGACCCAGGCCGGCGGCCTTGCCGGCCACGGCGTTGTACTTGTCGGCCAGGGCCACGCGCTCGGTGGCGCGGCTCACGATGGGCAGGAATTTGGCCGAGAGCGGCGTGCGGGTCTTGCTCTCGAAGAAGCGGGTGGCGGCATCGTCGCCACCGCGCAGGATCTGCAAGCCGTCTTCCACACTCATGCTCTTGACCGCGTTCACCAGCAGCGCACGGGCCTCGGGCACGGCCGCCTCGGCCGCCCGGTTCATGGCGGTGATCAGCTCGTCCACGCGCCGCCCCTGGCCGGTGGCCTTGAGCAGCTTGGCCGCATCCTTGAGGTAGCCCGGCAATTCGATGCGAACGCGCGGATTGGCCAGGAAGCCGTCATTGCGCCCCAGCAAGCTCACGGCCGCCACGGCGCCCTGCTCCAGCGCCGTGCGTATGCCCACGGCGGCATCGCTCTCACTCAGGGCCAGGGCGGGCCGGACCCCCAGGCCCAGCAAGAACAGGCCGCTGCCAGCCTGCTGCAGAAATTGGCGTCGCGCTGCGGTATCCATGGCGGGGCATCCTCCTTGTGGTCTGCCCAGCATAGCAAGCCGCCGCTTCAGTCCGCCGTGGCGGAATCGGGCTCAGCGGCCTCATGCAGGGACAGCACATCCTGGTCGATGGCGCCAAACAGGCTCTGTCCGTCCAGGCCCTTCATCTCCATGCGGATGCTGTCGCCGAACTTCATGTACTCGGTGCGCGGCTCGCCGTGCTCCAGCGTCTCCAGGGCGCGCTTCTCGGCAATGCAGCCATAGCCCCGGCTCGCGTCCTTCGGGCTCACCGCGCCCGAGCCCACGATGGAGCCGGCGCGCAGGGCCCGTGTCCTGGCCAGATGGGCGATCAGCTCGCCAAAGTGGAAGTGCATCCCCTCTCCCGCCTCGCACTGGCCGACCTTGCGGCCATTCCACTGCGTCTGCAGGTTCAGATGGACACGCCCGCCCTTCCAGGCCTCCCCGAGCTCGTCGGGTGTGATCGCCACCGGGCCGAAGGCCGTGGCGGGCTTGCATTGCGGCAGGCCGCGGCCGGGTTCGGCCTGCATCAGCTGGCGCAGGGTCCAGTCATTGACAAGGGCGAGCAGGCGCACGCCCTCCAGGGCCTGGGCCGGTGACGCGCCCAGGGCCACATCGCCCGTGATGACGGCGATCTGCGCCTCAAAGTCGGGGCCCATGGCCTCGGCGGCAAAGCGCGCCGGTTCGCAGGGGCCCAAGAAGGCGTCGCTGGCGCCCCGCTGCAGCAGGGGCTCGCGACTAAGGCCATCGGGCAGCTCCGCCCCGCGCGCCTGATGAAGCCGCTCCTGGTGGCTCAGATAGGCCGAACCGGAAAGCCACTGATAGGCCCGAGGCAGGGGCGCCATGCAGAGCTTGGGGTCAAAGGCAAAGGCGTGACGCGCACGGCCGTGATTGAGCGTGGTGTAGAGCTCCTCCAGCTGGGGCGAGAGGAAGTTCCAGTCATCCAGCACCTGCTGCAGGCGCGTGGCGATGCCATTGGCGTAATGGGCCTGGCTGAGGTCGCGCGAGACCACGACCAGCTGGCCGTCGCGCGAACCGTCCTTGTAGGTGGCGAGCTTCATCGGATGGAGGAGATCCGCAGGAGGACGAACATGGCAGCATTGTCCAATGAGTCTTCACCCCCGCCTCGCCCGCGGGCTGCCGGCCGCCGTGCTGGCAGCCCTGGGCCTGCATGCCGCCCTGGGCTTGTGGTGGATGGAGGCAGGCGCGCCACGCTCCAGCCCCGGCACGCCCTCGGCAGCTCCCTCTGCAACTTCCTCTGCAAGGCCCACCAGCAGCATGCAGACGCGGCAACAGACCGTGGCGGCCGCCGCCCCCCCCTCCTCGGTCGATCCCGACATGCGGCAAGCCGCCGCCGAGCCCGCCGCAAAGCCTGCCGCGCCACAGCCCAGGCCCGTGCGCCCCATGAGTCTGGCCGGGGCGACGCCAATACCTGCGACATCATCTGCGGCACCGTCTGCGGCATCATCCGCCCCTGCCCCGGGGCTGAGCGCGCCGGAGACGCCGGACAGCGCCAGGCGCTACCTCGCCGCGCCCAGCCTGCACTGGCAGTACCGCCTGCAGCAGGATGAGCAGGACGGCTGGGCCCGCCTGCATTGGCAGAACGCCGAGACCGACGGCCGCTACCAGGCCCGCTTGCAGCGCGAGCTCGCCGGCCGTCCCCTGCCTGCATGGCGCAGCGAAGGCGGCTTTGACGCCCTGGGCCTGGCGCCGACTCGCTTTGCCGAACAGCGACGAGCGCAGCAGGACAGCCGCGCGCTCAACTTCCGGCGCGAGCAGGGCCTGATCAGCTTCTCGGCCAGCCCTGAGCAGATCCCTCTGCCCGCCGGCGCACAGGACAGGCTGAGCTGGATGCTGCAACTCGCCGCCCTGCTGGAGGGTGATCCCCGTCTGCGCCAGACCGGCAGCCGCATCCAGCTGCCCGTGGCGGGCGTGCGCGGCAGCTTGGCCGACTGGGAGTTCGAGGTCCTGGGCCGGCAAGACCTGAGCCTACCCGTGGGCACGATCACGGGCGCCCTGCATCTGCGGCGCGCCGCACCCGGACTCTACGAACCTCAGGTGGAGGTCTGGCTGGATCCCGCGCGCCACCATCTGCCGGTGCGGCTGCTGCACAGCCAGGGCGATCGGCTGCGCTGGACGCTGGAGTTGCAGACCGAGGCGCTGCACGGCGCGCCACTGCCCTGACCCGGCATCATGACGGCAAAAGCGCCATGGCGTGAACTACTGACGCTCCAGCACCACAAGCACCGTGGGGTATCCCCCGAAACGCAGGCCCTTCTGCCAGTATTTCTCCAAGGCCGGGCTTGAAAGCGCTTAGGCTGACCGCAGCTACCGGGCAACGAGGAGTCATCATGCACATGCTCTACAACTCCCCCAGTTTCATCGTGGTTCAGTTCGATGTGCCCGTGGAAGGCCTGCTGCAGCACGATGCCAGCCAGCCCGAGCTGCAGCTCAGCCGCGGCGGCTTCGAGATCGTGGACAAGTACGCCCGCCGCGAGATCTTCATTGAGGGCGCGCTGGCCGAGCAGTTCCAGCAAGGCGTCGAATCGCTGATGGAGCAAGACCCCAGCGAAGAAGATATCGATGACTTCATCGAGACCTACGCCAATCTGGGTCAGCAGCCCGTGGTGATGCACTGAGGCCTGCCCCCCCAAATCCACATCCACCGCTGCCGGGCTTGACAGCACGGCACACTGAGACAAGATGGGGCTGATTCCGGCGCCCCACCGCGCCGGTTCCGTGAGGAGTGCCCCATGGTGAAGCGCATCAGCGACCCACGCGTACTGGCGTCTCCGGGCCTGGCCCGGGCTCCGGTGCTGGACCGCATGTGCTCGCACTTCGTGCTCACGCTCACGGTCAAGCACGCCGCTCGCTTCAATCTGCGGCGCGACTTCAACGGCCTGCTCTCCTTCACCGGTCGCCATCTGGTCTGGCCGCTGCGCGTGCTGGCCAGGCTGCGTGCCTATCTGGCCCAGCGCTGCCAGGGCAATGAGCTCTGGGCCGGCCACACCTCGCTGAGCGACGAGGAGTTCCTCGATCGTTACGGCATCTGGCACGGCCCCTTTGCCGAGGCCACACTCTTCTTCTACCTGGACGAATACATCAAGGACGCGCCCAAGGACATGATGGCCTTGCTGGCCACCACCTGCGAGTGGCTGGACCGCCAGCTCAAGAAGGAATCGACCCTGGTCGAGAAGAACATCGCTGCCCTGGGCCAGCTGCTGCAGCTCAATCCGGCGGAGCGCGCCATCCTGCTCTACGGCACCCTGGCCCGCTATCAGCGCGAGCTGCGCGGCGCCCTGGTGGAGTTCAAGGTCAACACCGCCCAGGAAGCCTTTGCCGCCATCGCCGCGGTGGCCGATGTCAACGCCCAGGAGGTGGCCGAGGCCCTGCGCGCCGGCTCCCGCCTGGAGCGCATCGGCATGGTGGAGAACCTGATCTCGGAGCACAACATCACCGATCTGGCCGACCTGATGAAGGTCAGCGACCAGCTGCCCCCCGTGCTGATGCGCGAGTACCCCGCGCCCGGGGATCTGATGGCCGTATTCACCCGCCCCGCTGCCAAGAGCGAGCTGCGCCCGCAGGACTTCGAGTTCGTGACGCAAGACCTGGCGCTATTGGGCGGCCTGCTGCGCGAGGCCGTGGCGCGCCGCCAGCCGGGTGTGAACGTGCTGCTCTACGGCCCGCCCGGCACCGGCAAGACCGAACTGGCCAAGGTGGCGGCCGAGGCCGCGGGCCTGCAGCTCTACGAGGTGGAGTACGCCGACCGCGATGGCAACTCCCTCTCCGGCCGCGACCGCTACCGCAGCCTGCAGATCAGCCAGCAGTTTCTCAAGGCCAGCTCCGATGTGGCCCTGCTCTTCGACGAGGTGGAGGACGTGTTCCCGCCCCTGTCCACGGACACCGTGCAGCTGATGGCCCGGCTCGACGCCGCGCTGGACGCGCCGGCCTCGGGCTCGGTCTCGGGCAAGGCCTGGGTCAACCAGATCCTGGAAACCAACCCCGTGCCGGTGATCTGGGTGACCAACCGCATTGAGCAGATTGACCCCGCCTTCCGCCGCCGTTTCCAGTACCACCTGGAGCTCAAGTCGCCACCGCCGGGTGCGCGGGCTGCGCTGGTGCAGCGCGCCCTGGGCGGGGTGCAGGTGAGCGCCGAGTTTGCCGCCCGTCTGGCCGAGCGTCGCGGCCTCACGCCCGCCCAGATCCGCACCGCGGTGCGCTTTGCCGAGCTGGCCGCGCCCGGCAGCGGCGAAGCAGGCCTGGACGCCGAGGCCCTGATCGAGCGCCAGCTCGCCAATGCCGACCGCGCCCTGGGCCAGCTGGGCCAGGACCATGCGCGCCGCCCCGTGGTCACGCGCTATGCGCTGGAACTGCTGAATGTGGAGTCTCGCTTCGAGCTGCCCCGCATCGTCGAGGCGCTGCGCCGGCGCGGCAGCGGCAATCTGTGTTTCTACGGCCCGCCCGGCAGTGGCAAGACCGCGCTGGCCGAGCACATCGCCCAGGAGCTGGGCCGGCCGCTGATGATCAAGCTCGCCAGCGATCTGGCCAGCAAGTTCGTCGGTGAAACCGAGCAGAACATGGCCCGCATGTTCGAAAGCGCCCAGACCGAGGGCGCCGTGCTGCTGTTGGACGAGGCCGACAGCTTTCTGCGCAGCCGCCGCATGGCAGAGCGCCACTACGAAGTGAGCGAGGTCAACGAGATGCTGGCCGGCATGGAGCGCTTTGCCGGCGTCTTCATCTGCACCACCAATCTCTTCGAGGAGCTGGACGAGGCCGCGCTGCGCCGCTTTGCCTTCAAGATCCGCTTCAAGGCCCTGCGCCCCGAGCAGCGCGAGCTGATGTTCGAGCGCGAGTCCGGCACCCCGCCCGATGCCGATCAACGCCGACGCCTGGTCGCCCTGGACCAGCTCACCCCCGGCGACTTCGCTGCCGTGCGCCAGCAAGTCGAGATCCTGGGCGAGGCCTTCAGCCCCGACGAGTTCCTCAGCCAGCTGGAGGCCGAGCACCGGGTGAAACCGGAGGTACGGCAGCGGCGGGCGATGGGGTTCAGCTAACAAGCATGGCCTTGCTGCCGCCCCACCTACTGGGTGCGCCGCCCAGCGGCCTCAATAGTCGACGACGACGTTCAGGTAAGCCCCGCTCCAATTGGGTGTGCGGCTACTCAGCACATCACGTATGCCCTGGCCGGGCAAGGAGGTTGAGATGCCAGCGGACACAAAGGTGTTGCGGTTCACGACGCGGTTGTATTCAAGGAACAGGTCACGCGCGAGCTGGGGAGTCGTAACGCCCGCCACGAGGTTGGCGCTCGAGCCACTGGTGTCGAAGCGGGTGGCCTGACCAAACTGTATGGGACTGCGCAGCTGGTTGGCCCGGATCACCGCATAGCGCAGGGTCAACACATGCTGGGGCGAGGGCTGCAGCTTGAGCGCGAACAGATGCGCGTTGACGTTCGAGTTCACAAAGGCCATCGAGGACTTGGAGCCCGTGGACCAGGCGCTGGGATTGCCCTCGTAATACAGGGGATCAAAACGCTCCAGTCGGCTGGTATTCGGATCGTCGCCGGAGAAGCTTTGATAGGCATAGCTCAGGACCGGCGACCAGGGCTGCCGCGCGAGGCGGTACTGGGCCTGCACCCGCCCCGCCCAGGCGCGCAGATTGATGCGCTCGTTCCACTCGTATGCCAGGTCGGCCGAGAGCTGCCAATGCTCAAGCAGGCCCTGCAGAGGTCCGATGGATGAATAGATGCTCAGGGCTCGCGTACCCTCGCGTGCGCCCGGCAGCACACTGGGCGCGCCCACACCGCCCGGTGCAGCCTGGGCATAGGGCGAACCTGAGTTGATCACGCGCAACAGGGTTGCACCCAGATAAGCCCCTTGCGCGTCGTCCGTGCGCAAATCCAAACCCGCCAGACGGTTCTTGCCGTCCGAGGAGAGCAGCTCGTTGGGACTCAGGAAAAAGGCCGTGGCGCGGTACGGTCCCGCATCAAGCATGGCCATGGCACTCTCGTCCCAGGCCTTGCGCGGACCAAACTTCAGGGCACCCCGCTCAAACCCGTTGGACGCGCCGTTTGAAATCAGCATGCCGGTCCCCAGCTTCAGCTCGCGCCGCCCCAGCGAGAGCTCATAGCCCTGCCCGGCCGCTATCGCCCCCTTCCAGCCCAGATAGGCCTCCTCAAACGTCACGGCGCCGGTATTGCCCTCAGCGAAGGCATCCGTGCCACTGGTGTAGGAGGCAACGGCCGAAAGTTTCCCGTGCAGCGTATTCCCGCCACCCAGCGCGTGCTGCAGGCTGAGCCCCGGTTTGACATAGGACTCCAGCCACTGCTTGTTGGCGTCATAACCCTGGCCCGCAGCACTCAACTCGGCAAGGTTCCAGAACAGGTGACGCTCCGCCACCGCATTCAGGCCAGCTTGGAAGTGCCAGCGCCAAGGGCTGGGCTCGGCCGAGCTGATGCCAGCCTGCACAGACCCCTGAGCCCAGGCGGCACCCTGCATGGCAAGGCCCGGCATCAGTGTGAATACGGCCCGCAAAGCCCACCCCAAGCCCGACATGCATACGGACTTCATGACTTCTTCTCCCTCACAAGCAGGCTTGCATCGGACTGCGGCCAGTGCGCGAACCTCGCGCACTCCGCATCCTCACTGACCGAGCCCCGCGCTCTGGCCCCGCATGGCCATGAGCAGGAAGCTCGAAACGCAGGCACCGGAATGCATGGACGGCGGCGCCGCGCGCATCAGGGCCACCCCGCGGCGCACCTCGGTATCGGGCAGGCCCGACATCTCGGCATAGGAGGCCAGCACCTGCAGCGCGCGCGAGAAGGCCGCGCCCGACTCGCCGGCCAGGGAACGCTCCCATCCCTCGGCACGCTGGCCGTCGGCGTTGTAGATCACCCGATCTTCCTTGATGGTCTGCATGACCTTGAGGGTGTCGAGCTTCTCGGGATCCATGGCCGTGGGATCGGCGGAGAGCAGCACCAGATCGGCCAGCTTGCCTGGCGCAAGGGAGCCCTTGCTGGCTTCCTCAAAGTGCTGCCAGGCCGGCCAGAGGGTCATGGCCTTGAGCGCCGCCTCCACCTTGACGCGATGCTTGGGGCCCAGAATATCTCCGGACCGCGAGCGGCGCGTCACGGTTGAATACAGCACCCGTATGGAATCGGGGAAGGCCACCGGCGCATCGTGATGGGTGCCGAACATCATGCCGCGTTGCAACACCCAGCCCGTGGGCGAGATATCGTCGGCCAGCACGGGACCTACCGTGTGCTCCCGATGCCAGTCGCCCCAGTAGAAAGTGTGCATGGGGAATAGCGAGGGGAAGACAGCCAGTTCCTTGAGCGAGTCAAGCTGATCCTCGCGCAGGAACTGCCCGTGGATGAGCACCGGGCGCCGGCCGGGACCATGTTCAGCTTGTGCGGCACGGACGGCGCCGAGCAGCACGTCCGAGGCCCGCTCGCCGTTGGAATGCGTCAGGATCTGCACCCCGTTCTTGAAAGCCCAGGCGATGGCGTCAATGACCTGCGCCTCGGTCGCGGCGGGGTAGCCGGCATAGCCTGGCGGATAGTTGCCCACGGGCTTGTAGTAGGGACGATCGCGCCAGGCCGTGAAGCCCTGCGGGCTGCCGTCGATGGTGAGCTTGGCCCCGCCCACCCGCACCCGGTTCACATAGTTCTGTGACAGATTGGCCTTGATGAAGTCGCGGTCCACCAGCACGTCGGGGAAGGCCACGATGTCGATGTCAAAGCCGCCCTTGGCGGCCACCATGCGCAGCGTGCCCACCGTATCCGGCATGGCGCGCCCTTCCTGGGCCGTGGTGTAGCCGTAGCGAGCCCACAGTCGCGCGCCGGCCCGGGCAAACTCGGCAAAGCCTTCCGCACCCAGCCCGCTCAACAACTTCACCAGCGCGTTGAAGTGCGCCGTTTCCTCCATCACGCCGTCGGGCCGTCCATCCGCCAGACGCCGAATGATGCCGCCCGCGGGATCGGGACTGCGGGCGGTGATGCCCAGCTTCTTGAGTGCCGCCGTGTTGGCGGCGCCGAAATGGCCCGACTGATGGATGAGATAGACCGGAATGTCGGTCGACACGGCATCGAGATCCGCCGCCGTGGGGTGGCGTCGCTCGGCCAACTGGGCCGGGTCATAGCCAAAGCCCACAATGGCACCCAAGCGCTTGACCATGTCTGCCTGCTCGACATGCCAGGCGCGCAGCACGCCTTGCAGGGAGGCGATGTCCTTCACCTGGCCATCGGGCGGCGCCAGCAGATTGGCCGACGAGGCCTGCAAGCCACCACCCACCACATGACCATGGCTGTCCACGAAGCCCGGCAGCAAGGCGCGTCCACCGAGATCGACCATCACGGTCGCGGCGCCCGCATGGCGCATGACCTCGGCCCGGCTGCCAACGGCCAGAATGCGGCCCTGACGTGTTGCCAGGGCTTCGGCACGAGGCTGGGCATCTTCCATCGTCAGGATGGTGCCCCCCGTGTAGATCTTGTCGGCCTGCTCCTGTGCCGAGACCCAGGTCGCCACCAACAGCGGCATGGCGGCAGCCAGCATGCGCAGGTACCTTGCTCGCTGGACAGCGGCACGAACATGAACGTTGTGGGGTGGGTGATTCATGGAACTCCTCAAGGCCATCGCGGCAGTTCATCAAGACAGTCAAAACTGCTCATGCCGGTTGCAGTCAAGGCGGAACCCCTGGAAGGCTTTTGCAGCCGGACTCGCAGGATGACAAGGTTCCATGGCATCGTAACGGCATGACGCAAAAGGATTTGCCACATAGCCTGAAGATCGTCACCGTCTGGCTGGGCGTGACCCTGCTGGTGTTTCTGGGCTTCAAGGGCTGGGAACACCGGCAGCAACAGGCGCGCATCGAACTGCAGGACGGGCGCATCGTGCTGCAGCGCGCGCCGGATGGCCACTTCCACTGGCGGGGCAGCATCAACGGCGTGGAGGCCGACTTTCTGGTGGACACCGGCGCCAGCGGCACCGCCCTGCCCGAGGCCCTGGCCCGCCAGGCGGGCCTGCAGCCCGAAGGCGAGGTGCGCTCGCAGACCGCCGGAGGTCTGGTGATGGGCTGGCGCAGCCGGGCCACCATCACGCTGGAAGGCGGTGTACGCGCCGAGCGCCTGCCCGTCACGGTGCTGCCCGAGCTGCATGCGCCGCTGCTGGGCATGGACCTGCTGGGACGCATGCAGTTCAGCCAGAGCCAGGGTCGTCTCACATTTGAAGCGCCCTAGGCTTACCATCGAGCCGGCAAGTCACCCACCGCATCCGACAAGATCCAGGAGACCCCATGGCCGACAGCAGCAACAGCTTCACCAAATTCGTGCCCGGCTTCGACTTTCTGCAAGGCCTGGTCAAGAACGCCGGCGCGGCCCTGCCGGGCATCGGGCAATGGGTGGCCCCCACGCTCAACCCCGAGGAGCTGGAAAAGCGCATCGAGGAACTGCGCACCGTGCAGTTCTGGCTGGAGCAGAACGCCCGCATGCTGGGCGCCACCATCCAGGCCCTGGAGGTGCAGCGCATGACCCTGTCCACGCTCAAGTCCATGAACGTGCCCCTGGGCGATCTGAGCCAGGCACTCAAGGTGCCGCCCATGCCCACGGGCCTGCCTGAAATGCCGGCCATGCCGACGGCAGCCACGCCGACCGCCAAGGCTGGCGGCAGCGGCAAGGCCAAGAAAGAGGCGGTGCCCGCGGCGGGCAACCTGCCCACGGTGGATCCCATGCAGTGGTGGTCCTCGCTCAGCCAGCAATTCACCCAGCTGGCGGCCAACGCCATGAAGGACACGGCCACCGACGCGGCCAAGAACCTGGCCGGCGCCATCGTCAAACAGAGCTTCGATGCCGCGGGCGAGACGCTCAAGAAGGCCGCCGCCATGCCGGGCGCCATGATCAAGACGGCCGGCAGCAGCGCGGCCGCGGCCGTCACCGCGGGTGCCAAGCCCAAGACACGCAGCAGCCGTGCCGGCAGCTCGGGCCGTGGCAAGACCAGCGGCAGTGCCAGCCGCCGGCGCAGCGGCGGCGCGACCCCATGAAACGCTTCATCCACGCCCACGCCACGCATCCCGATCCGCACATGGCCCTGGCCCTGGCGGCCGCCCAGATCGAGGCGCAAAGGCATGCCTGCGGCATGGGCGCCCCCAGCCTGGGCTGGGTGTATCTGGCCGAGGCCTATGTGCCCCAGACCGAGACCTTGCTGGAGGAGCTGCAGCAGCGCTGGCCGGGCGTGGCCTGGGTGGGCGCCAGCGCTCCGGGCATCTGCGCCGAGGGCGTGGAGTACTTCGAGGACGAACCGGCCCTGGCCTTGATGCTGGCCGAGCTGCCTCGCGAACAGTTCCGGGTGTTCTCGGGGCACCAGCCCCTGGCCGGCTGGCGCCCCGAGGCCGCCCTGGTCCATGCGGACGGAGACACCCCCGAGCTGCAGGAATTGCTGGCCGAACTGGCCGGTCAGACCGACCAGGGCCATCTCTTCGGGGGTCTGGCCGTGGGCCACGAGGATGCGGTGCAGATCGCCCAGGGCATCTGGCGCGGCGGCCTCTCCGGCGTGGCTTTCGGCTCCGGTGTGCAGCTGCGTACCCGGCTCAGCCAGGGTTGCCAGGCCCTGGGACCGGAGCGGCGCATCACCGCCTGCGAGGGCCAGTTGCTGCTGGAACTGGACGGCAGACCGGCCCTGGACTGCCTGCTGCAAGACCTGGCCCTGCCCGTGACCGCGGGCGACACGGCCTTGCGCGAAGCCCTGCCCCGCCTGCGGCGCACCCTGGTGGGCCTGTCCCAGCCCGGCAGCCGCGGTCGCAGCGAGTATGGCCCTGAGGTGCTGGTCCGGCACCTGATCGGCCTGGACCCGGCACGCCGGGCCGTGGGCCTGGCCGAGCGGGTGGAAACCGGCTTGAGCCTGAGCTTCTGCGAGCGCCAGCCCGAAGCGGCACGGCGCGATCTGCTGCGCATGGGCACGGCCCTGCGCGCCGAAGCCGAGGAGGAGGGCCTGCGCATGCTGGGCGCGCTCTACATCAGCTGTGCCGGCCGCGGCGGCCCCCATTTCGGCGCACCCTCGGCCGAGCTGCAATGGCTGCGCCACGGCCTGGGCGAGCTGCCCCTGGTGGGCTTCTTTGCCGGCGGCGAGATTGCCCAGCGGGGCCGGCTGCACGGATTCACCGGGGTGCTGACCGTCTTCCTGGAGCGCTGAGGCCAAGCCCGATTCGGCATGCGCACGGCAGCACTGTCGGAACCTGGCCGCGGCCAAGTCCGCGCGGCGCTGCCGCTACAGTAGCGCTCACAGGAGAGAGCCGCCGTGAACGCCGTCGCCACAACCGCCTCGCAATCCCCCAGCAGCAGCCAGGCCCGCATCGAGCGGCAGAAGGCCGTGTTGGCCGAGCTCGGCCGCGTGCTGCCCGCCCATGCCCTGCTGTGGACCGCGGAAGACACCACGCCCTATGAGTGCGATGGCCTCTCCGCCTACCGCGAGCGCCCCCTGGCCGTGGCCCTGCCGGAGAACGAGGCCCAGGTGGCGGCGGTGCTCAAGACCTGTCACGAGCTGCAGGTCCCGGTGGTGGCGCGTGGCGCCGGCACCGGCTTGTCGGGCGGGGCCCTGCCCCATGCGATGGGTGTGACCCTGGCCCTGGCCAAGTTCAACCGCATCCTGGAGATCAATCCCCTGGCCCGTACGGCACGCGTGCAATGCGGGGTGCGCAATCTGGCCATCTCGGAGGCGGCCGCGCCGCATGGCCTCTATTACGCGCCCGACCCCAGCAGCCAGATCGCCTGCACCATTGGCGGCAATGTGGCCGAGAACTCGGGCGGCGTGCACTGCCTGAAGTACGGCCTGACCCTGCACAACGTGCTGCGCGTCAAGGGCTTCACGGCCGCGGGCGAGCCGGTGGAGTTCGGCTCCGAGGCCCTGGACGCCGCCGGCCTGGACCTGCTGAGCGTGATCGTGGGCAGCGAGGGCATGCTGGCCGTGATCACCGAGGTGACGGTCAAGCTCATCCCCAAGCCGCAGCTGGCGCGCTGCATCATGGCCAGCTTCGATGACATGCGCAAGGCCGGCGACGCCGTGGCCGCCATCATCGCCGCGGGCATCATTCCCGCGGGCCTGGAGATGATGGACAAGCCCATGACCGCGGCCGTGGAAGACTTCGTCCACGCCGGCTACGACCTCACGGCCGAGGCCATCCTGCTGTGCGAGAGCGATGGCACGCCGGAAGAGGTGGCCGAGGAGATCGCCCGCATGAGCGTGGTGCTGCGCGACAGCGGCGCCACCCAGATCGCGGTGAGCCAGGACGAGGCCCAGCGCCTGCGTTTCTGGAGCGGACGCAAGAACGCCTTCCCCGCCTCGGGCCGCATCAGCCCCGACTACATGTGCATGGACTCGACCATCCCGCGCAAGCGCCTGGCCGACATCCTGCTGGCCATCCAGCAGATGGAGCAGAAATACGGCCTGCGCTGCGCCAATGTCTTTCACGCGGGCGACGGCAATCTGCACCCCCTGATCCTGTTTGACGCCAATGACCCGGAGCAGCTGCATCGCTGCGAACAGTTTGGCGCCGAGATCCTGGAAACCAGCGTGGCCATGGGCGGCACGGTGACCGGCGAGCATGGCGTGGGCATCGAGAAGCTCAACAGCATGTGCGTGCAGTTCTCCGCACAGGAGCGCGAGCAGATGCTGGCGCTCAAGAGCGCCTTCGATCCCGCCGCCCTGCTCAACCCGGGCAAGGTCATTCCTACCCTGAACCGCTGCGCCGAGTACGGTCGCATGCATGTGAAGAAGGGCCTGCTGGCCTTCCCCGAATTGGAGCGTTTTTGATGGCGGGCCTCACGATTGCGGATCTGCAGGCGCGTGTGCGTCAGGCCGCGGAGTCCGGCCAGGCCCTGTGTCTGCGCGGCCATGGCAGCAAGGACTTCTACGGCCAGCACCCGCGCGGCGAGCCGCTGAGCAGCCTGGACTTCGCCGGCATCAGCGCCTACGAGCCCAGTGAGCTGGTCGTCACGGCCAAGGCCGGCACGCCCATCGCCGAGCTGGAGGCCCTGCTCGCTTCCCAGGGCCAGCACCTGCCCTTCGAGCCGCCACGACTGGGCGGCCGTGGCACGGTGGGCGGCATGGTGGCCGCGGGGCTCTCGGGCCCGGCGCGCGCCAGCGCCGGCTCGGTGCGCGACCATGTGCTGGGCCTCACCTTGATCAATGGCCGCGGCGAGGCCATGAACTTTGGCGGCACGGTGATGAAGAACGTGGCCGGCTACGACGTGTCGCGCCTGATGACGGGCGCCCTGGGCGTGCTGGGTCTGATTGCCGAGGTCTCGATCAAGGTCCTGCCCCTGCCCGTGGCCAGCGCCACCCTGCGCTTTGAGATGGAGGCCGCCGAAGCCCTGCAGGCCTTGAACCGCTGGGGCGGCAAGCCCCTGCCCCTGCAGGCCAGCGCCTGCTGGGATGGGGCCCTGATACTGCGACTGGCCGGTGCCGAGGCCGCGGTGGCGGCTGCCCAGCGCGGTCTTGGGGGCGAGTTGATCCCGCAAGACCTGGCCCTGCCCTTCTGGACCGGTCTGCGTGACCAGAGTGACGAATTCTTCCTGGGCGCCGAACGCGCGGTGCAGGGCGGTGCGCGGCTGTGGCGCCTCTCGGTGCCGCAGACCGCGCCGGTGCTGAACCAGCCGGGCGAGCAGCTCATCGAGTGGGGCGGCGCCCAGCGCTGGCTCACCACGCCCGCAGCCGACACCCAGGTGCGCGAGGCCGTGGCCGCCGTGGGCGGCCATGCCACGCTCTACCGCGCCGCGGACAAGGCGGCCGGGGCCTTCGCGCCGCTGTCGGCGCCGCTGATGCGCATCCATCGTGAACTCAAGAAGGCCTTTGACCCGCAAGGCATCTTCAACCCCGGACGGCTCTATGGCGATCTCTGACCCCAGCGCCCTGCGCTCGCAGGCCGAACTGATGCCGCGCTACTACGCCCAGCGCGCCCAGGAGTACGAGCGGGTCTTTGACAAGCCGCATCGCCAGCCCGATATCGCCGCGCTCAAGACCTGGCTGCGGGAACAATTTGCCGGACGCAGCGTGCTGGAGGTGGCCAGCGGCACCGGCTTCTGGCTGCCCGAGGCCACGGCCGAGGCGCGCGCCTGGCAGGGCAGCGATCTCAACCCCGAGGTGCTGGCCATCGCCCGCAGCAAGCCCCTGGACTTTGCCAAGGTGCAGTTCCGCGAGGCCGATGCCTATGCGCTGGACTTCGTGGCACCCGGCGCGGCCTCGCCCTATGACGCCGGCTTTGCCGGGCTGTGGTTCTCGCATGTGCCGCGCTCGCGCCGGGCCGAATGGCTGAGGCAGTTTCACGCCCAGCTGCAGCCCGGCGCGCGCGTCGTGCTGATGGACAACGCCTTCGTGGAGGGCGACAGCACGCCGATCAGCCGCACGGACGCCGAGGGCAATGGCTACCAGCGGCGCCACCTGTCGGACGGCAGCCAGCACGAGGTGATGAAGAACTTCCCGACCGAGGCCGAGTTCCGGACCCTGCTGGCGGGCCATGCGCACGAGATCCGCTGGCAGCCCCTGCGCTACTTCTGGACCCTGAGCTACACCCTGGACTGACGCCACGATGCAGACCCATCTCGCCCCCGAATTCCAAGGCACACCCGAGGGTCAGGCCGCCGAGGAGATCCTGCGCCGCTGCGTGCATTGCGGCTTCTGCACCGCGACCTGCCCCACCTACCAGCTGCTGGGCGATGAGCTGGACGGGCCGCGCGGCCGCATCTACCTGATCAAGCAGGTCATGGAGGGCGCCACGCCCACGGCCGCCACCCAGCAGCATCTGGACCGCTGCCTGACCTGCCGCAACTGCGAGAGCACCTGCCCCTCGGGCGTGCAGTACGGCCAGTTGGTGGAGATCGGCCGGCAGGTGGTGGAGGCCAAGGTGGAGCGCCCGCGCGGCGAGCGCGTCCAGCGCTGGCTGCTCAAGGAGGGCCTGACCTCGCCGCTCTTCGCCCCGGCCATGAAGCTGGGCCAGGCCCTGCGCCCCCTGGTGCCCGCGGCCCTGCGCGACAAGGTGCCGGCCAAGGCGCCGCCCCAGGCCCACAGCTGGCCGACCCGCAGCCATGCGCGCAAGGTGCTGATGCTGATGGGCTGCGTGCAGCCGGCCATGATGCCCAATATCAACTCGGCCACCGCGCGGGTGCTGGACGCCGCCGGCATCCAGACCCTGGTGGCCGATGGCGCGGGCTGCTGCGGCGCCATCCGCAGCCATCTGAACGACCATGAGGGCGGTCTGGCCGATATGCGCCGCAATATCGACGCCTGGTGGCCCCTGGTGGAAGGCCTGACCGAGGCCGGTCAGGTGGAGGCCATCGTGATGAACGCTTCGGGCTGCGGGCTCACCGTCAAGGAGTACGGCCAGGCCCTGGCTCTCGACCCGGCCTACCGCGACAAGGCCGCACGCATCAGCGCGCTCACCCGCGACCTCAGCGAGCTGCTGCCCGATCTGCTGCCGGCCCTCAAGTCGCGCCTGGGCAGCCGCCGGCCGGGTCAGCGCCTGGCCTACCACCCGCCCTGCACGCTGCAGCATGGCCAGCGACTGCGTGGCGGCGTGGAGGGCGCGCTGCGCGAGCTGGGCTTCCAGATCGATGTGGCGCCCTGCGACAGCCATCTGTGCTGCGGCTCGGCCGGCACCTACTCGGTGCTGCAGCCCGAGCTCTCCAAGCAGCTGCGCGACCGCAAGCTGGCTGCCCTGGCACCGCTGCAGGCCAAGACCATTGTCTCGGCCAATATCGGCTGCATCCAGCACCTGCAGTCCGGCAGCGCCCTGCCCGTGCGGCACTGGGCGGAGGTGCTGGACGAGGCGCTGGCCTGAAGCCGGTAGGCACCAGCCGCAGCCCAGCCGTGCGCCAGCCGCCCAAACCAAGGGCAAACCTGGGGGGCGCTCGGACCGTTTCTTTACAGAATGTGCCCGCACCAATACCCGAGGAGGGGAAGGGCATTGCGGCCTTGAAGCACCAGCCAGCCTGAAGCCCGCCGGAGCCACGGCGCCGCGATACAGCAAGAGAACCGGGCTGCACCCGTGGTGCAGTCCGGTTCATTACCATTGCGCCTTCCGCAGGCCTCGGCGTACGTCCCGAGTGCCAAGAACAAGCAGGTAGAACCTCATGACAGCATCCTCCTCGCGTCGCCACTGGCTGCTTGCCAGCGTGGCTGGCGCCGCCACCCTGCTCGCCGGCTGCGCCGGCCTGCCCCAGCAGGGCGCCTCGCCCGCCCCGCGGGCCACCAGCACAGCGCCCAAGCTCATCGTCTTCCTGGTGGTGGACGGCCTGCCCATGCGCCAGGTGCTGGGCTACCGCGACCAGCTCGCACCGGACGGCTTCAATCGCTTTCTGCAGCGGGGCGCCTGGTTCTCGGATGCGCACTACGCCCATGGTCACACGGTGACGGCCGCCGGCCACGCGGTGATGCTCTCGGGCGCCTATCCCCAGCGCAGCGGCATCATCAGCAATGAGTGGCGCGACCGCGAGACCTTCGAGACGGTCTACAACACCCAGGATGCGGCCCACCAGTACATCGGCCACAAGACGGCGCCGCTCTCGGGCACCAGCCCCCGGAACTACCGCGTGGAGACCGTGGGCGATGTGCTGCGCGGCGCACAGCCCGAATCCAAGGTGATCGCCATCTCGGGCAAGGACCGCGGCGCCATCCTGCCGGCCGGCCACAAAGGCACGGCCTATATGTATATGGGCGAGAGCGGCCAGTTCGCCTCCAGCACCTACTACATGCAGCAGCACCCGGCCTGGGTGAACGCCTTCAATGCCGCCAAGCCGGCCGATGCCTTCTTCAAGAAGAGCTGGACGCCCCTGCTGCCCGAGTCGGCTTACGCGCGCTCCGTGCCCGACGGCCAGCCCTGGCAATCCACCGGCGGCAATGGCAACAAGCTGCCCGCCCTCGTCGGCGACAAGATGGACAAGCCCGGCCCGCTGTTCTACGGCAATCTGCTGCCCACACCCTTCGGTGACGAGCTGACCCTGGCCTTTGCCCGCGCCGCCATCGAGGGCGAGCGGCTGGGCGCGGACGACAAGACCGACATCCTCTCGGTCAGCCTCTCCAGCCACGACTATGTGAACCACGCCTTCGGCCCGGAGTCACGGCTCTCACACGACCATTTCCTGCATCTGGACCGCTATCTGCAGGGCTTCTTCCAGTACCTGGACGCCAAGATCGGCCCTGGCAACTATGTGGCCATGCTGACCGCCGACCACGGCTTTGCCGACACGCCCGAGTACGCCGCCAGCCGTGGCCTGGACGCCAGCCGCATCAACCCCAGCCTGACGCTGGCCTGGCTCAACACCGAGCTGGGCAAGCGCTTTGGCGAGGGCCGCTGGGCGCGCGGCTACTCTGGCGCCGGCATCCTGTTCGACGAGAAGCTGATCCAGTCCAAGGGCCTCAAGTCCGCCGAGGTCTATGCCGCGGCCAAGCAGCTGCTGCTGACGGTGGACGGCATTGCCGATGTCTTCACCCCGGATCAGCTGCTGGGCAGCGACACCAAGACGCCCTATCTGGAGGCCATGCGCAAGTCCTGGCACCCGGAGGTGGCGGCGCCGCTGCAGGTGGTGGTCAAGGCCAACTGGCTCTACAGCTCGCGCGGCGGCGGCAGCTCGCACGGCACGCCCTATCGCTACGACACCCATGTGCCCATCCTGGCCTGGGGTCCGGCCTGGGTGGGCCAGGGCGAGGTGAAGCAGGCGGTGGAGGTGGCCGATATCGCGCCCACCCTGGCAACACTGCTCAAGCTGCGTGCCCCGGCGCAGGCCCAGGGCAAGCCCCTGCCCCTGCCGCGCTGAGGCGCGGGCGTTTCGCCTCCCTCACCGCAAGGGGTCGCCAAGGCGACCCCTTTTCCATGGGCAAGCCATTGCTGTCACCCACTGGCAGCTGCGCTGCGATAGCCTTGCCCCCAATAACCTGCCGATTGCGTGCCGAGGTGCCTCTTGTTGTTCCACTGGTTTGAAAAGCGCGTCGATCCTTATCCGGATACACCGCCCCCGCAGCCCCCGCAGGGCTTCTTCGCCTTCGTCTGGTCGGCCACCGCCGGCATGCGGCCCCTGATCCTGGGCATGACCCTGCTGACGGCCCTGTTCGGGGCCTTCGAGGCCCTGCTATTCGCCATGATGGGCTCGGTGGTGGACTGGCTGGCCCAGACCGCTCCCGAGGAGCTCTGGGCCAAGGAAAAGGGCAATCTGCTGCTGCTGGGCGCCCTGTTGCTGGGCAGCGTGGGTCTGGTCGCGCTGCAGGCCATCAGCAAGTACCAGGGCCTGTCCAGCAACTTCCCCATGCGGCTGCGCTGGAACTTCCACCGCCACCTGCTGGGCCAGAGTCTGTCCTTCTACCAGGACGAGTTCGCCGGCCGCGTCTCGGCCAAGCTGATGCAGACCGCGCTGGCCGTGCGCGACTGCTGGCTGATCGTGACCGACATCCTGGTCTTCATCACCATCTACTTCCTCACCATGCTGGGCGTGGTGGGCAGCTTTGACCTCTATCTGCTCCTGCCCTTCGGCCTGTGGCTGCTGTGTTATCTGGCCGCCCTGCGCTACTACGTGCCGCGCCTGGGTAAGGCCGCCAGCGAGCAGGCCGATGCACGCAGCCTGATGACGGGCCGCATCACCGACGCCTACACCAACATCAGCACGGTCAAGCTGTTCTCGCACAGCCAGCGCGAGGCCCAGTTCGCCCGCGGCGCCATGCAAGAGTTCCTGGGTACGGCCTACCGCCAGATGCGCCTGATCAGCGGCTTCGAGATCGTCAACCACGCGCTGAGCATGCTGCTGGTGGCCAGCACCGCGGGCCTGACCCTGTGGCTGTGGGCGCGCGGCGAGGTGGGCGTGGGTGCGGTGGCTGCAGCCACCGCCATGGCCCTGCGCCTGAACGGCATCTCGCACTGGATCATGTGGGAGATGGCCGAGCTCTTCGAGAACATCGGCACGGTGCAGGACGGCATCAGCACCCTTTCGCGCCCCGTGGCGGTGCTGGACGCGCCCGGCGCCAAGCCGCTGGAGGTCAGCCGGGGCGAGCTGCGCTTCGAGAACGTGAGCTTCGCCTACGGCGGCAAGAAGCCGGTGCTCAAGAACCTGAACCTGACGATCCGCCCGGGCGAGAAGATCGGCCTGGTGGGCCGCTCCGGCGCCGGCAAGTCCACCCTGGTGAACCTGCTGCTGCGCTTCTATGACCTGGAGCAGGGCCGCATCCTGATCGATGGCCAGGACATCGCCCAAGCCACCCAGCACAGCCTGCGCGCACAGATCGGCATGGTGACCCAGGACACCAGCCTGCTGCACCGCTCGGTGCGCGACAACCTGCTCTACGGCCGCCCCGAGGCCAGCGATGCGCAGATGATCGCCGCCGCCGAGCGCGCCGAGGCCCATGAGTTCATCCAGAGCCTCAGCGACCCCAAGGGCCGCCAGGGCTATGAGGCCCATGTGGGCGAGCGCGGCGTCAAGCTCAGCGGCGGCCAGCGCCAGCGCGTGGCCATTGCCCGGGTGATGCTCAAGGACGCACCCATCCTCTTGCTGGACGAGGCCACCAGCGCCCTGGACTCCGAGGTCGAAACCGCCATCCAGCGCAGCCTCTACCGCCTGATGGAAGGCAAGACCGTGGTGGCCATCGCCCACCGCCTCTCCACCATCGCGGCCATGGACCGCCTGATCGTGATGGACGGCGGCGAGATCGTCGAGCAGGGCAGCCATGCCGAGCTGCTGGCCAGCGGCGGCCTCTATGCCAGGCTCTGGGCTCACCAGAGCGGAGGCTTCCTCGGCGAGGAGGCTTGATGGGGGTTGCCCGCCCGCTCAGGGCAGGGGCATGCCGTACCGGGTGGCGATCGCCGCCGCGCTGCCATCGCTGCGCATCTGCTCCCAGGCCTGGCGCAGGCGCCGGGCCAGGGCCTCATCGCTCTTCAGGCTCAGGGCCATGGAAGGCCTTGACGAAGAAAAGGCCAGCGTCGGTTCCAGGTCTTGCGCAGAGTAGCCATAGGACTCGACGATGGCGCTCATCAACAGACTGTTGAAGGCCACCAGCTGCACGCGTCCGGCGAAGAACTTGCGCAGCAGCACGGTGTAGTCGCCGCTGGCGTCCAGATGTTCACCGGGCTGGAGACCCAGGGCGAGCAGTTCGCGCTCGGACACATCATCCTTGATCACACCCGTGAGATAGCGCTTGGCGTCGGCCACCTCCTGAAGCTTCACATCGGGCCGGCTGCGCAGGCGATAGAGCGTGCCACGCCGCTGGCTGATCTGGGCAATCCAGCGGAACTGCGGCTCGCGCTCGGGCAGGCGCACGATGGCGGGGACGAGGATATTGGGGTGCTCGCGGGCGCGCTGCATCACCCGCGGCCAGGAATCGAATTCGTAGACCGCCTCCACGCCCGCTCGCCCCAGCAGCTCACGCGAGATCTCGACCGCAAAGCCTTCGGGCTGTCCATCGGCACCCCGCATGGAGAAGGGTCGGAACTCCTCCAGCAGCACCGTGATGCGCCATGTCTGGCTGGCTTTCACCCGAGCCCCCGGCAGCAGCAGTGTCGGCGCCAGCAGCAGGAGCCGGCGGCGCGAGTCCGCAGCGGTCAGGGACGTTTCAAAGGGCATGGCTGAGCACTCCCGTCATTCCATGCATTCTGCGCCGCGAGCACCATGGCCCGCAATCCTCGGCTGGGCAGCAAGCCGGCTCAGCGATCAGGGGGAAGGCCGGCCATCATCGCTTTCGTCCAGATCCACCAGCCGGTTGCCGCCCTCCTGGCGCGCCAGGCTCAGCGCCTTGAGGGCTCGCTCCAGCAGATCAGCTGCCGGCTCGGACCAGCGCGCCTCGACCAAGCCTGCCGAACAGGTGTAGGAAGGCGCAGCATGTGTTGCGCCCTGGCCCTGCTCCCGCTGCAGCACACGCCGCAAGAGCCGGCTGGCGATGGCGCGGGCCTGCCCACGCCCGGCGGTCGGCAGGATGAGCAAAAACTCCCGCTCGCCCAGGCGGCCGCAAGCGTCTTCGCGCCGGGTGCTGGCCTGAAGCCTGAGGGCCAGGTCCCGCACCGGCCCATCATCCGGGCCAGGCTCGACGTTCTGCGACGGGGCCGGCACTCCGTCCAGGCCCAGGGCCACCACACACAGCGGCCAGGCATCCTCGCTCGCCATGCGCTGCTGCAGCAGCTGCTGCAAAGCCCGGCCCTGGGGCATGCCATCCAGGAGTTCGCCGCATGCGTCCTGCGCTGCGCCGTCCCCCACCCGCCCGCGGCGCTCCTGGCGCAGCGCGCTGATATCGCTGCCCTGCAACAGCAGCCAGCCCTCGGGAGACAGGCTCTCCTGGATCCAGAAGCAGCGGCCGTCCCAGAAATCCACGGCCGCGGCCGTGCGGCGCAACCTGCTGCGGCGGGCCAAGCTCGCCTCCAGCCAGGCTTCGATATCGTCCGCCTCGATCAGCACACCCCGGCCCAGCCGATGGCAGTCGCGCATGAGGGCGGCCCAGCCCGGCTGACCCGCACCCGGGACCAGACCATAGGCCTGGAAGAAGGCCGGATTGCCGTGACACAGCCGGTCCTGCGGGTCGAACAGGGCCAGCAGACTCTGGCCCTGGTCCAGCAAAGCACACAGCATGTCCCGCAGATCCTGAGACATGGCGCCAGCGCTCATGGGGCAAGTCCTTTCTTCTCGCACAGGCGCACACCGTAACATCGGAGCCGGCTCCGTCAAGCCAGGGCGCCGTGCGGAAACCGGGAGCAAGGGTAGGAAAACGACAGTGCGCAGGACGGCGCAAACTTCAAGGACCGCGGGCTGCCCGGCATTGCCGTGTAAAGTGCTGCCAGCACCGCAACAGCCGAAGCGCCTCTGCGGATCGCTGGAGGCCGGTCTTGCCGCCCAAGGACTCAAGAAGGAGCAAGGAGTGGCTGGCACCCTGAGACCCTCGCTGCGCACCGCCATCGCGGTGCCTTTCGTGCTGTTGTTTGCCGCCACGGTGCTGCTGCAGGCCTTGACCCAGCAGCGTCATATCGACCAGCTGATTCTCAAGGAAAGCGAGCGCCAGCTGGACTCGCTGGCGGCCAACACCCGCAACCGCCTCGCCCTGTTCCTGGGTGAACCCTTTCGCATCCAGCTCTCACTGGCCGATGCGATTGCGCGTCACGGTCTCTACCACCCGGGCGATATGCGCGAGATCTGGCGCTATCTGCGCGGTGTCTATGGCGATCTCTACGCGGATGAAAGCCAGATCAGCGTGCTGAGCTTCGGCAGTCAGCAGGGTGATTACGCCGGCCTGCGGCGTGAGACCGGAGGATTCACCCTCATGCTGAAGGACCGCAGCACCCAGGGCGCGCTGCGCATCTTCGCGGGCGACAGCCCCGGCGAGGTCACGGCCGAGTTTCCGGGTTACGACCCCCGCGTGCGCCCCTGGTATGCACCGGCGGCCCAGAGCCTCAAGCCCTCCTGGTCGGCCATCTACGTCAACCGCGACGAGCGCGCCGAGGTCACCATCTCCGCCATTGCACCGGTGCTGCACGAGAGGAACCTGCTGGGTGTGATCGCCGCCGACGTCAAGCTCACCGGCCTCAACCGCTTTCTGCGCGATGAGCCCATGCGCGGCCGTGGCATGGTCTTCATCACCGAGCTCGACGGTCGGCTGGTCGCGCATTCGGAACCCGGCGGCGTCACGGGCGAGGGCGGACGCGGCGAGCGCCCCCTGATGCGCGAAAGCGCCATCGCCCTGATGCGCAGCGCCTCACCCATCGTCGATGCGGCGCCCACGGAAAGCGGCAGCGGCTTCATCCTGGAGCATCTGGGCGAGCGCTACTTCGGCCGCGTCAGCCCCTACTCCGACACCCGCGGCCTGGACTGGCGCATCGTGGTTCTGGTGCCCGAGGCCGATCTGCTGGGCGAGATCCGCAGCGCCCAGGGGCGCAGCATGTTGCTGATCGCAGGCATCGCCCTGCTGGCGATCGCCCTGGGCCTGTGGGGCATAGGCCGGGTCACCCGTCCCATCCTGGACACGGCGGCCGCGGCCAACCGTCTGGCACGCGGACGCTGGCAGGACAGCCCTCCGGGCAATATTGCCGAGGCGGCCACCCTGCGCGAAACCGCCCTGCTGGTGCGCGCCTTCAATGAGATGGCCGAACGTCTGCAGCAGTCCTTCGGCCGCATGCGGGATCAGCTGGTCTATGACGAGCTCACCCGCGCCCTGACCCGCCGCGGCCTGCTGGAGCAGGCCGACTGGATACAGCCACGCGCAGCGGCCCTGGTGCTGGTGGGGCTGGACGGCTTCCGCGCCATCAACAACAGCCTGGGTCACGCCACCGGCGACCAGCTGCTGCAGGGCATTGCCGTGCGCCTGAGGGAGCAGCTGCCGGGCATGCGCCTGGCGCGGGTGGGCGGTGACGAATTCGCCCTGCTGCAGCCGGACCTGCTGGCGCCGCTGGACGAGGCCGGCCTGGCGCGCCTGGGGGCCGATGTGATGGCCTTGTTCGACGAGCCCTTCGGTTCGGGCGAGGACGATATCCTGGTCAAGGCCTCGGCCGGCGTGGTGGGCGGACGCCTGCCCGCCAGCAGCCTGGTCGACTGGCTGCGCCATGCCAGTGTGGCCCTGGGTGAAGCCAAGCAGCTGGGCCGCGGGCAAGTGGTGGTGTTCGAGCCCGCCATGATGGAGCGCTCCACCCAGCGCGCCCGTCTGGCCATGGAACTGCGCCAGGCCCTGGAACGCGGAGAGCTGCGCGTGCACTACCAGCCCCTGGTCGCGCTGGACGATGGCCGCCTACTGGGCATGGAAGCCCTGCTGCGCTGGCAGCATCCGGAACGCGGCTGGATTCCGCCCGGCAGCTTCATCCCCGTGGCCGAAGAGTCGGACCTGATCCTGGCCTTGGGCGACTGGGTGCTGGGCCAGGCCATGCACGATATCGCCCGGCGCCTGCACAGCCTGCCCCCCGACTTTGGCCTGCATGTGAATGTCTCGGTGCGCCAGCTCATCCAATCCGACTTCGCCCTCACCCTGCAACAAGCCCTGCGCGACAGCGGCCTGCCGGCCGCGCGCCTGACCCTGGAAATCACGGAGTCCCTGCTCCTGGTCCAGGACGCTGCCACCGAATCCAGGCTGCGCCAGCTGCGCCAGCTGGGCGTCAAGATCGCCATCGACGACTTTGGCACCGGCTACTCTTCCCTGGCCTATCTGCAACGCCTGCCCTTTGACTGCCTCAAGATTGACCAGAGTTTCGTGCGAAACCTCTCCAAATCGGCACAGGACGCCGCCATCGTCACCGCCGTGCTGCGCATGGCCGAGGGCCTGGGCGTGGAGGCCGTGGCCGAGGGAGTGGAAACCGAGGCCGAGGCCGCCCGGCTGCGCGAGCTGGGCTGCACCCGGGCCCAGGGCTATCTCTATGGAAAACCCCAGGAGATCGACGCCTGGCAAGCCCGCCCATGAGCCAAACGGCAGCCACCCGATCTGGGGGGGGGCGCTTTCCCTGGCCAAGGATGTATGAAACACTGCCCCATCACCGGTTGCAAGAGGCCGGAACAGCGCCCCCTGCGGGCATGCTTGTGCGGGAAACGCCATGGATAAAGACCAGTTCGACCAAGCCACTTCCTCCGGGCCCCAGGCCACGGACGGCCAAGCCCTGAACGCTCGTCGCCGCCTGCTCAAAGGCGGCCTGGGCCTGGCGCCGGTGGCCATGACCATGGCCAGCCGCCCCGTTCTGGCCGGCACCGAGACCTGCCACGGACCCACCGGCTTCCAATCGGCACCGCCCAGCCGCATCGGCCAGACGCCGTCCTGCACCATCGGCCGCGGTCAGGGCCCCTCGGCCTGGGCCATCAAGTCGCCGAGCAACTATCCGGGCGGGGCACAAACAGCCAATCGTCTCTTCTCGGTGGCCATGAATGACAACCGCCTCTTCGGCAGCCTGACGGTGCAGCAGGTTGTTTCCGGCAGCTTCGGCTCCGCTGGCGGCGGTAGCGAAGACAAGGAAGTGGCACGCCGCGTGGCGGCTGCCTATCTGAACGCCCTGCCCAATCAAGGTTTCCCCATGACCGTGCTGCAGGTTCAGCAACTCTGGCAAGGCTATGTCAGCAAGAGCTATCGCCCGGGCGGTGCAGGCGTGGTCTGGCAGAACGCGACACAGTTCCTGAACTATCTCAACTACGTGATGAGCGCGTGAGCGAGGCGGCCGCCCGCTGGCGGAGCCTGCTGCCCCCACATGCTCCGGTGCGGCACTGGGATGGAGACTGCGTGGTCTTCAACCCTCGCAACGCCAGCACTCATCTGCTGAGCAGCGAGTCCTACGAGGTGCTGCGCACCCTGCAGCAGTCGAACGCTTCTCTGCTGGAGGCCGAACTGGCCCGCGAACTGGCAGGCGATGATCTGACGCCCGAGGGCTTTGCCCTGGAGCTCGCCCGCTGCCTGCAGCACTTCGAGGATCTCGGTCTGGCCGAGTCCCTGCCCGCGTGAAGCTCGCAGCCCTGCCGCTGGCCGAGCTCCAGACTCGGCTCTCTTCGGGGCGCCTGTGCCTGCGCACCGGCCCCTTTGCGCTGCGCCTGCACTCCCGCCTGCCCCATGTGGCCGAGGCCGTGAACCTGCTCTATGCCGAGCACCCCCTGCTGGACGAGGGCGGCTTCTTCGACTTTCACCCCCGGGTGGATGCCCAGCCCGGCCTGCGCCGCTGGCTGCGGCCCCAGGCTCAGTTCGAGCTGGACGGGTACCGCCCCTTCAGCCCCATGGCCCTGGCCCAGGCCGCGCCCATGCTGGAGTGGGGCCTGAACTGGTGCGTCACCGAACACGCCCATCAGTACATCGTGATCCATGCCGCCGTGGTGGAACGCGGTGGACGCGCCGCCCTGCTGCCGGCGCCCCCCGGCTCGGGCAAGAGCACCCTGTGCGCGGCCCTGGTCAACCGGGGCTGGCGCCTGCTCTCGGACGAGCTGGCCCTGATCGACCCGGCGCGTGGACTGTTTCAGCCCCTGGCCCGGCCGGTGAGCCTGAAGAACCGCTCCATCGAGGTGATTCGCAGCTTTGCCCCCGAGGCCCGCTTCAGCGCCGTGGTGCACGACACCCTCAAGGGCAGTGTGGCGCATATGAAGCCCCCCGCCGAGAGCGTGCGGCGCGACCAGGAGCCGGCCCGTCTGGGCTGGATCGTCTTTCCCCGCTACCAGGCCGGTGCGCCCCTGCAGGCCCGCGCCCTGCCGCGCGCAAGAGGCTTTATGCAGCTGCTGGAGCACGCCTTCAACTACCACCTGCACGGCAGCCGCGGCTTTGAATGCCTGGCCGATATGGTGGCGCCGGCTCAGGCCCTGGACTTCAGCTACAGCCAGCTGGACGAGGCCATGCACTTCTTTGAAGGTCTGGCCACCGACCAGGCCCGGCTGGAGCCCGTGGCCGCATGACTGCTCCGCACGCCCTGCTGATCCAGGTCCTGCGCGAGCCCGCGCGCTTGGCCACCCTGAGCCTGGCCGACTGGGATCTGCTGATCCGTCAGGCCCGGCGCAGCCGCCTGCTGGCCCATCTGGCCTGGCGGGTGCAGGAGCAGGGCTGCGAGCCGCCCGAAGCCGCCGCCGCCCATTTGCGGGCGGCCCGCCATGTGGCCGACAGCCAGCATGCCGCGGTGCTCTGGGAGAACCGCTTCATCGCCCAGGCCCTGGCCAGTCTGAACATCCCGGTGCTGCTGCTCAAGGGCGGCGCCTATGCCCAGGCCGGCCTGCGCGCCGGGCGCGGGCGCCTGCTCACCGATATCGACATCCTGGTGCCCCTGGACCGCATCGAGGCGGTGGAGTCCGAGCTCATCATCCATGGCTGGGTGGGCAGCGAGGAGCTCACGGCACACGACCAGCGCTACTACCGCGAGTGGATGCACGAGATCCCGCCGATGCGCCATATGCGCCGCAGCAGCGTGATCGATGTGCACCACAACATCCTGCCGCGCACCGGCCGCATCCGGGTGGACGCACAAGGCCTGCTGGACGCCGCCCTGCCCCTGCCGGACGCCCCCGGGCTGTATCGCCTGTCCGACCCCGATCTGCTGCTGCACAGTGCCTGCCATCTGTTCCTGGACGGCGAATTCGACAAGGGCCTGCGCGATCTGGTCGATATTGACGCCCTGCTGCGCGAGTTCGGCGCCGCCCGGCCCGAGTTCTGGCCGACCCTGGCCGCCCGGGCCCGCGAGCTGGGCCTGAGTCGGGTGCTGTTCTACGCCCTGCGCCAGGCACAGCGCCTGCTGGGCAGCCCCGTGCCCGAGTCCCTGCTGCATGCGCTGGAAGCCCAGGCCGCCCCATCCGCCCCCTTGCTGCCGCTGATGGACGCCCTCTTCCTGCGCGCCCTGCAGCCCGACCACGCCAGCTGCGATCGCCCCGGCAGCGCCCTGGCCCGCCGCCTGCTCTATATGCGCGGTCACTGGCTGCGCATGCCCTGGCACCTGCTGCTCATGCATCTGAGCATCAAGGCCCTGGCCGCCAAGCCCAAAGCCCAATCGGCCCAGGCGGAACAAGCCCGACCCTGATCCGGCCGATGCGGGCCTGGCTTATGCTCTCGGCCATGAACCGTCCCAAGCCTTTCTCCATGATCCGCGAGTTCCATCTCGCCGACTGGTTCACCCTGGCCAATGCCTTCTGCGGCGTGGGCGCCCTGTTTGCGGTGATGAGCTATTTGCAGAGCGGCGAGGTGCAGCACCTCTTCTACGCCTGCGCCCTGATCCCGGCGGCCCTGGTCTTTGACGTGCTCGACGGGCGCATCGCCCGCTGGCGCCAGCAAAGCTCGGCCATGGGCCGCGAGCTGGACTCCCTGGCCGACATCATCTCCTTCGGCGTGGCGCCCGCCGTCATCGCCTATGGCTGCGGCATGCAAGGCCTGTACGACCGCATCATCCTGGTCTTCTTCGTGGCCTGCGGCGTGTCGCGTCTGGCCCGCTTCAACATCACCGCCGAAAAGCTCAGCGAGGGTGGCGACAAGGTCAAGTACTTCGAGGGCACGCCCATCCCCACCTCCCTGGTCCTGGTCCTGGTGCTGTGGGTGGCGGCCGCCCAGGGCGCCCTGGGGGATCAGCTCTGGTTGGGCGAGCTCCACATTGCCGGCTTCACCCTGCACCCCCTGGTGCTGATGTTCGCGCTCTCCGGCTCCCTGATGGTCAGCCGCATCCGCATCCCCAAGCTCTAAGGTCTAGGGCTGGGGCGCAGCCCGGCGCTCGGGCTTGACGCGCAGGGCCCAGACCACCCCGCCCACCAGCAGGGCAATGCCCAGCAAGGTCAGCGGCGCGGGTGCTTGGCCGCGCAGCGCAAAGGCATAGCCCAGGGCAGCCAGGGTCTCGAACACGATGAGCTGCCCCACCAGACTGGTGGGCAGGCGCTGGCTGGCCTCGTTCCAGCACAGGGTGCCCAGCCAGGAGGCGCACAGGCCCACAGCCAGCATCAGGCCGATATAGGCCCAGGGCCGCGGCCCCAGGGGCAGGTCCAGGCCCGCGTCCAGCAGGCCCGCCCATTGCAAGCCCGGCAGGGCCGCCAGACCCAGCAAGGCCAGGGGCAGGGTCATCAGGCCCTGGGCCGTGGCCCAGGCGCGGGGGCTGCGGTCGCCGTGGGCGCGCAGCCAGTCGGCATTGCGGATGGGATACCAGGTCCAGCAGGCCAGGGCCGCCACGGCCAGCAGGGCGCCCTCGGCATAGCGGCGCAGCTCGCCCGGCCCGGCCTCGCGGGCCAGAGCCGCCAGCTCCACCTGGTTGACGCAGGCAATGCCCGCCGCGATCAGGACCAGGGAGGGCACCAGGCGCCGCCAGGGCAGCAGGCCGTCGCGCTCGTGGTCGCGCAGATTCGAGCAGATGGCGATCACCACCGGCAGGGTGCCGATGATGACCGTGGGCAGCGGTCCGCCCGCGCGCTGTATGGCGGCCGAGAGGCAGAGGTAGTAGAGAAAGTTGCCGATGGCGCTGAGCTTGAGCGCCTCCAGCCAGTCGCCCGGCGCCAGCTCGCGCAGGGCACGCCAGTCCACCAGGGCCAGGGGCAGGGCGATCAGGCCAAAGGCCAGATAGCGCCCCACGGTGAGCAGGGCCGCCGGATAGTCCGGCAGCATCAGGGGCGCAACAAAGACCAGGCCCCACATCAGGCCGGCCGCCAGGGCAAACAGGGTTCCAGCAAGCATCGCGCCATCATGCCCCAGGGCCGGGGCTGCGAAGCGCTCAGCCGCTGGCGCGGGGGCTCAGGATCGCACCAGCGACAGCGGCGCCCCGGCCGGCAGCAGGGCGGGGGCGGGGCCCGTCGGGCCGCCGTGCAGCCCCTGCTCGGCCACCTGCAGCAGCTCCATGGCGCTGCGCCCCGACTCCCGATACACCGCCCGGCCCATGCGCAGCAGGGCATACAGGCGCTGCGTCTCCACGCCATAGGGCCCACACAAGGCCTTGTGCAAGCGGGCCCGCACCGTCTCGGCCTCGTCGCGCCCGGCGTCCACCAGCACCACGCCAAACTGGCGCTCGCCCACCCGGGCCACCACATCGCTGCCCCGCACCCTGGCCCTCAGCCGGGTGCCCAGAGCCTGGAACAAGGCATCCTGGGCGCGGCCCTGCGCGCCGGGACCGCCGGGCCCATCGGCCGCGGCCGCGCTTGCCGGTGCGCCAGCCAGCTCCACCTCCAGCAAGAGCACGGCGGCCCGCAAACCATGGCGGCGACATTCGCCCAGCTGTCGCTCCAGCAGCACGGCAAACTGGCTTAAGCCCTGCACACGGGGCAGCTCGGCCTGCGCTGCCTGTCGCTGCCCCCCGCCTGCCACCTGCTCGCCGCAGGGAGGCGGCAGGGCCTCGGCCAGCACGGCAGCGACCGGCGGCAGCGGATAGGGCGGGGGCAGATGCTTCTGCATGACGAAGGAACCTCCAACAACGGCTTCGGTGTTCTGCGCCTCCCGAGTTCCGGGCAGGCGGGTTGAGGACATGAGAGTGACGCGGCCGCTGCCTCCCTGACCGCTATTCCGCGCCCTTGTTCATGCCCTCATTCACTAAAACGCAAAGACCCCGCTCAACCCGACAAGGCTTTGCAAAGAATTTGTCCGGCCGCGCTGCTAGAGTCCGGCCACCATGGACAGCCCCGCCATCACCCTGCTGCTCAAAGCCGCCTCCCAGGGCGACGCCCAGGCCGGCGAGCGTGTGCTGGAGCGGCTCTATGCCGAGCTGCGCCGCCTGGCCCGACAGCGCCTGCACCAGGCGGGCGAGCCCACGGCCCTGAACCCCACGGCCCTGGTGCACGAGTCCTGGCTGCGCCTGCACCAGGCCGGCGAGCTGGACTTTGCCGACCGTGGCCGCTTTCTGGCCTATGCGGCCAAGGTGATGCACAGCATCGTGATCGACCAGATCCGTGCCCGCCAGGCCCAGCGCCGCGGCGGCGATCTGGAGCAGGTCACCTTCAACACCGCCGTGGCCGATCTGCCCGCCCAGGGCGAGGGCCAGGTCTTGCGCGTGCACGAGGCTCTGGAGGAGCTGGCCGCCCTGGACGAGCGCCTGGCCCAGGTGGTGGAGATGCGCTATTTCGGCGGCCTGCTGGAAGCCGAGA
>NZ_JBKCLH010000062.1:0-9304 GCF_046300915.1 Roseateles sp.
GCATGAGGCCGGGGCCAGCAGTTCCTCGGGAAACAGGGCGTCTTGCATACGGGCGCAAGGATAGCGGCCCGCCGCTTGCTACACTGCCCGGCCTCATGCAGAACCTGAGCCCCACCCCCGCCGACGAGTACGCCATGCGTCTGGCCCTGGACCAGGCGCACAACGCCCTGCTGGTGGGCGAGGTGCCGGTGGGCGCCGTCATCATGCGGGGCGGGCAGGTGATTGCCACCGGCTACAACCGCCCCATCACCACGCACGATCCCACGGCCCATGCCGAGATCGTGGCCCTGCGCCATGCGGCCACCCTGCTGGGCAATTACCGCCTGCCGGAGTGCGAGCTCTTCGTGACCCTGGAGCCCTGCGCCATGTGCGCCATGGCCATGATGCATGCGCGGCTCAAGCGCGTGGTCTTTGCCGCGCCCGATCCCAAGACCGGGGTGGCGGGCTCGGTGCTCGATCTCTTTGGCCAGAAGCAGCTCAACCACCACACCCATATCGTGGGCGGCGTGCTGGCCGAGCCCTCGGCGCGCCTGCTGCGCGAGTTCTTTGCCGAGCGTCGCGCCGCCGCCCGCCAGCGCCGCCTGGCCGCGCAGGCCGCGGCCTCCGAGGCTTGCGCGGCAGATACCCCCATTCCCACCGGCGACGCCATCCACCTGGACCCCGAACAACCATGAGCTCCCTGACCCTCTACACCCCCGCCGGCGTGCTGGCCAAGAGCCAGCCCCTGAAGCGCGCCGCCAAGCGCCTGGGTCAGCTCGGCTTCGAGGTCGAGATCGATGCCGATGCCCTGGCCCGCCACCAGCGCTTCGCGGGCGACGACGCCACGCGTCTGGCGGCCTTGCACCGCGTGGCCGAGGCCGCGCCCTCGGTGGCCCTGGCCAGCCGGGGCGGCTACGGCCTGACCCGCCTGCTGGACCAGATCGACTGGGCCCTGCTGGCGCGCGCCGTGGAGCGTGGCACGCGCTGGGTGGGGCATAGCGATCTGACCTCCCTGCATCTGGGCCTGCTGGCTCACACCAAGCTGCGCAGCGCCGAGGCCTTTGGCCTCTGGGCCGGGCCCCTGGCCTGCGACGACTTCGGCCGCGAGGAGGCCGAGGGCGGGGTGGACGAGATCACCCGCGACTGCTTCGTGGAAGCCATGCAGGGCCTGCTGGAGGCGGTGGGTTTTCGCACCGAGGCGGGCTTGGACGGCCTGCATGCGCGTGGCACGCTGTGGGGTGGCAATCTCTGCGTGCTGAACTCCCTGCTGGGCACGCCGCACTTTCCCAAGATCAAGGGCGGCATCCTGTTTCTGGAAGATGTGAACGAGCATCCCTACCGCGTGGAGCGCATGCTGCTGCAGCTGGCCCAGGCCGGTGTGCTGCAGGCGCAAAAGGCCGTGGTGCTGGGCGAGTTCAGCGCCTGGAAGAAGTCGCCGCTGGACCGCGGCTACACGCTCAAGAGCGCCATCGCCGCGGTGCGCGAGCGCTTCCCGGGCCTGCCCATCCTGACGGGCCTGCCCTTCGGCCATGTGCCCACCAAGGTCTGCCTGCCGGTGGGCGCCAAGGTGGATCTGGTGGTGCAAGGGCGCGAGGCCCTGATGATCTGGGGCCCGGACCCGGCGCATCACCAGCACTCGCACGATTGCGACGAGGCTTGCAGTCACGAGGCCGAGCACGAGGCCAAGCGTCCTTCAAGCCGGTAAGACCCGGCCCCGCGCCTGCGGGGTGTCGCGCCAGCCTTTGCCCTTATGATGACGGGCCTTGCCTCCTGCACACGCGGCCACGAGCCGCACTGTCCGGGAGGCTCGTTGTTTTTTGAAGGATGCGACGGAGCGGACCCGCAAGCCCTCGCATCCGCTGTTGCTGGAAGGATGGGTTGCTCCGCATGCAAGTGCTTCGAGGACTGGCTGCGACGGCGCGTTGCGCTGCCGCAGCGCTGGCCGCCACGCTGGCGCTGAGCGCCTGCAACAACAGCCCCTGGAATCAGGGCGACGAGGGCCGCAATCTCGTGTACTCGGCCATGATCGAGAACACGCCACGGCATCTGGACCCCACGGCGTCCTACTGGTCGAATGACACGGCCGTGACCTATCAGGTCTACGAGCCGCTCTACGGTTACCACTACCTCAAGCGGCCCTTCACCCTGGTGCCCAAGACGGCCGCCGAGGTGGTGCAGCCCAAGTATCTGGACAAGGACGGGCGACCGCTGCCCGATGATGTGCCGGGTGAGCAGGTGGCCGTGAGCGTGTATGACGTGCCCATCAAGCCGGGCATCTTGTACGCACCTCATCCGGCCTTTGCCCGCAATGCCCAAGGTGAGTACCTCTACCACCAGATGCGTGCAGGCGAGCTGGGCGACAAGCGCAGCCCCTGGGACTTTGCCGAGCGCGGTACGCGCGAGCTGGTGGCCGAGGACTTTGTCTATGCCATCAAGCGTCACGCCACCACCCGCATCACTGCGCCCATCTATGGCGTGTTTGCCGAGTATGTGCAGGGCCTGCAGGAATACGGGGAGCTGATCAAGCGCGAAGATGCCAAGCTGCGTCAGGGGCTGGATCCGTCCAGCCTGGACAAGCCCTTGCTGGACTTCCGGCGCTGGCCCCTGGAGGGCGCCCAGGCCCTGGACAAGCACACCCTGCGCATCAAGATCCGCGGCAAGTACCCGCAGTGGAAGTACTGGATGCAGATGACCTTCCTGGCCCCCGTGCCCTGGGAGGCGGATGCCTTCTACGCCCAGCCCGGCATGGCCGAGCGCGGCCTGACCCTGGACGTCTGGCCCGTGGGCACCGGCCCCTACATGATGACCGAGTACGCCAAGGACCGGCGCATCGTGATGGAGAAGAACCCGAACTACCGGGGCGAGCCCTATCCCTGCGAAGGCATGCCGGGTGACGAGGAGAAGGGGCTGCTGGCGGACTGCGGCAAGCCCACGCCCTTCATCGACAAGATCGTGCTGACCGTGGAGCGCGAGGCCACGCCCCAGCGCAACAAGTTCCGCGACGGCTACTACGACCTCGAGGTCTTCGAGCGCACGGACACCGGCAAGTCCTATCTGGTCGAGGCCGATGACTCCGACGAGGTGCGCGCCCAGTACAAGGCCAAGGGCTTTGACTTCGAGCAGTACAGCGACGTCAACAGCTACTGGATCAGCTTCAATATGCTGGACCCGGTGATTGGCTGGGGCGAGACGGCGGAGCAGCGCAAGCGCAACCGCCTGCTGCGCCAGGCCATCACCATTGCCATCGACTGGGAGGAGTACTCCAAGGTCTTTCCCAAGAAGGCCGGTGAGACCGCCCAGGGCCTGCTGCCCCAGGGCATTCCGGGCTCGCGCGAGGGCACACCCGAGGGCGTGAACCCGGTCACCCACCGCTGGGTCGACGGGCGCGCCGTGCGGCGCCCCATCGAGGATGCCCGCCGCATGATGGTGGAGGCCGGCTACCCCGATGGCCGCGATGCCAAGACGGGTCGCCCCCTGGTGCTGAACTACGACTACTACGCGCCGGCCTCGCCCGAGCGCAAGCCCGAGATCGACTGGGTGGTCAAGCAGTTTGCCAAGCTGGGCATACAGCTGGAGGTGCGCGCCACCGACAACAACCAGTTCCAGGACAAGGTGCGCAAGGGCAAGCATCAGGTCTTCTGGCTGGGCTGGAATGCCGACTACCCGGACGCGGAGAACTTCCTCTTCCTGTTCTATGGCCCCAATGCCAAGAGCGTGTCCGATGGCGAGAACACCGCCAACTACATCAGCCCGGAGTTCGACAAGCTCTTTGCCAAGCTCAAGAACCTGGACGACGGCCCCGAGAAGCAGCGGGTGATCGACGAGATGACGCGCCTGCTGCGCGAAGACGCCCCGCTGACCTTCGGCTTCTACCCCTATGCCTCGGCGGCGGTGCAGGGCTGGATCAAGAACTCCAAGCCCGCCATCCTGGTGCGCGACCACGCGCGCTATCTGCGCCTGGATGCCGAGCAGCGTGCCAGCCAGGTGCGCCGCTGGAACGAGCCTGTGCTCTGGCCGCTGGCGGTGCTGGCCCTGCTGGGGGGCGGCGCCGTGTGGCTGGCCCGTCGCGCCCTGCAGCGGCGTGAACGCCTGGATGCGCGCGGCCGTCTGGTCGACGACGCCCCTGCTTCCTGATTAGGCCCCGCACAAACATGATCCGCTATACCTTCCGCCGCCTTTGCTACGGCCTGCTGGTGCTGCTGGGCGTCAATCTGGCCACCTTCTTCCTGTTCTTCACGGTCAACACGCCCGACGATATGGCGCGCCTGAACATCGGCGGCAAGCGCGTCACGCCCGAGCTGATCGAGAAGTGGAAGGCCGAGCGCGGCTATGACAAGCCGCTGTATGTGAACGAGGCCCGCGAGGGTGTGCAGCGCTACACCGACACCATCTTCTGGGAACGCTCGGTCTCGCTGTTCACGCTGAAGTTCGGCCGCGCCGATGGCGAGAGCGCGGGCGACATCGGCCACGAGGTCGCCACCCGCATGTGGGTGAGCCTGCAGCTGGCCCTGCCCATCTTTGTGCTGCAGGTCATCGCGAGCACGGCCTTTGCCTTGTTGCTGGTGACCTTCAGAAATACCCGGCTGGATTTATGGGGCGTGATCAGCTGCGTGCTGCTGCTTTCCATTTCCAGCCTGTTCTACATCATCGTGGGCCAGTACTTCTTTTCGCGCGTGCTCAAGCTGGCGCCCATCTCGGGCTACTCCACGGGCCTGGACGTGGTGCGCTTCCTGGTGCTGCCGGTGCTGCTCTCGGCCCTGGCCCGCCTGGGCGCCGAGGCCCGTCTGTACCGGGCCATGCTGCTGGAGGAGGTGGCCAAGGACTATGTGCGCACCGCCCGGGCCAAGGGCCTGAAGGAGACCGTGGTGATGTACCGCCATGTGCTGCGCAACGCCCTGATCCCCATCATCACCAGCGCCGGTGGCTATCTGCCCTATGTCTTCATGGGCAGCCTGGTGTTCGAGAGCTTCTTCGGCATCCCGGGTCTGGGCGCTTATGTGATCGAGGCCATCAGCAAGCAGGACTTCGCCATTGTGCGCACCATGGTCTTCGTGGGCTCCCTGCTCTACATCGCCACCTACATCCTGATCGACCTGGCCTACACCTGGGCCGACCCGCGCGTGCGCCTGGGCTGAGGACTTGAGCATCATGCCGAAATTCGTGCTTCTGTGGACCGACGCCGCCATCTGGCTGCTGATGGCCGTCTTGTTCGCCTATGTGCTGATGGTGCGCCGTGACGCCAATCTGCGCGCCACCTGGGCCAAGGCCTTTGCCGGCGCGCCGGCCATGGCCTCGGCCGTGGTGTTGGCGGCCGGCTTGCTGGTGACGCTGGCCGACAGCGTGCATTACCGCCTGCCCCTGCCGGCCGCCGCCGGCAGCACGGCCTCCGCCGTGGCCTATGACGTGCGCGTGCGCTCCTTGCTGGATGCGCTGCTGGCCCCGGCGCTGGAGGGGCGCGAGTCCACCTACTCGCTGCCCCTGCACTACGAGGGCTTTACCAAGGAGTCGCTGGAGGTGGACGGGCAGGTGGTGCGCAGCGCCCCGCGCCTGAGCTTTGGCGGCGCGCATCTGAGCGATCCGACGCGCCAGTGGCTGGCCGATGTGAGCCTGCGCGCCCTGGGTGGCGCCGCTGCTGGCCTGCTGGGCGGTTTGCTGCTGTGCGCGCTGGGCGCCGTGTTCTACGGCCGGCATCGCGGCATTGCCTTTGCCGCTGCCTGCGGCGAGCTCTGGCGCGGCGAGTCGCGCCTGCCCTGGCGTGCTGCGGCCTGGGCGCTGCTGGTCCTGAGCGTGCTCGTCGGCATGGTTGCCGCGCTGATCGGGCGCTATCACGTCTTTGGCACCGACATTACCGGCAACGATGTGCTCTATCAGACGCTCAAGAGCGTGCGCACCGCCTTCGTGATCGGCGCCCTGGCCACGCTGGCCACCTTGCCCCTGGCCGTGGGCCTGGGCATCATGGCCGGCTATTTCCGGGGCTGGGTGGACGAGCTGGTGCAGTACATCTACACGGTCTTGTCCTCGATTCCCAACATCCTGCTGATCGCGGCCTGTGTGCTGATGGTCCAGGTCTTCCTGGACAAGCATCCCGAGCTCTTCGAGACCGGGGTGGAGCGGGGCGATCTCAAGCTCTTCCTGCTGTGCATGGTGCTGGGCGTGACGGGCTGGGCCGGGCTGTGCCGGCTGCTGCGTGCCGAGGCCCTGAAACTGCGTGAGCTGGACTATGTGCAGGCGGCCACGGCTTTTGGGGTGAGCCATCTGCGCATCATGCGCCGCCACATCTTCCCCAATGTGGCCCATCTGATGCTCATCGTGACGGTGCTGGAGTTCTCCTCGCTCATTCTTTACGAGGCGGTCTTGTCCTATGTGGGCGTGGGTGTGGACCCCTCCATGAACAGCTTTGGCGGCATGATCAATTTCGCCCGCAACGAGATGAGCCGCGACCCCGTGGTGTGGTGGCCTTTTGCCGCCGCATTCACCTTCATGGTGGCCCTGGTGCTGGCTGCCAACCTCTTTGCCGATGGCGTGCGCGACGCCTTCGATCCGCGCGCCCGCAGCCTGCGTCCCCGCGTGCTCAAGCCCATCGCCAAGACCTGAAGACCACCATGCTGAAGATTGACAACCTCAAGGTGGCGCTGGACGCCGATGCCGGCCTGGTGCGCGCCATCGACGGCATGCAGCTGAGCCTGTCCCGCGGGGAAACCTTTGCCCTGGTGGGCGAGTCTGGCTGCGGCAAGAGCATGACGGCGCTCGCCTTGATGCGTCTGCTGCCCGACAACGGCGGTGTGACCGATGGCGCCGTGCTGCTCGACGATCAGGATGTGCTGGCCTTGCCCGAGGCGCAGATGCGCCGGGTGCGCGGCGGGCGCATCGGCATGATCTTCCAGGAGCCCTCCACCAGCCTGAATCCGGTGATGAAGGTGGGCGACCAGATCGTCGAGTCCATCGAGACCCACACCACGCTGCGCGGTGCCGCGGCGCGCGCCAAAGCCATCGACTGGCTGCGCCGCGTGGGCATTCCGGAGCCTGAGCGCCGCATCGACGAGTACCCCTTCCGCCTCTCGGGCGGCCAGAAGCAGCGCGTGATGATCGCGATGACCCTGGCGGCCGAGCCGGACTATCTGATCGCCGACGAGCCCACCACGGCCCTGGATGTGACCATACAGGCGCAGATCCTGGATCTGCTCAAGGACTTGCAGCGCGAGCGCAGCCTGGGCGTGCTGCTGATCACGCACGACCTGGCGGTGGTTTCGGGCATGGCCCATCAGGTGGCCCTGATGTACGCCGGACAGATTGTGGAAGTGGCACCCGCGGCCGAGTTCTTTGCCGCGCCCAAGCATCCCTATGCGCGGCTCTTGCTCCAGGCCCTGCCGGACTCGGCCAAGCGAGGCGAGGCCTTGGCGGCCATTGGCGGAACCGTGCCGCCGCTGTGGATGGAGTTTGAAGGCTGCCGCTTTGCGCCGCGTTGTGACCGGGCGCTGCCGGCCTGCGCCCAGCATCGACCCGAGCTGCAGGCCTTGAGTGACAGCCATGCCGTGCGCTGCCGCCTCTACACCCATGCGCAGGAGTTTCCGGCAGCGCTCGCGGTTCAACCACCTGCCCGGGCCCAGACGTCGCCGCCGGTGCAGACCGAGGCGGCGCCTCTGCTTGAGGTGCGCGATCTCAAGGTGCGCTTTGCCCTCAAGAGTGGGCTGTTTGGCGCCGGTGCCCGCTACTTCGAGGCCGTCAAGGGCGTCTCATACAGCCTGCGGGCCGGCCAGACCTTGGCCCTGGTGGGGGAGTCCGGCTGTGGCAAGACCACCTCGGGCAAGGCTATCGTGCAGCTGCTGCGCCGCCAGGCCGAGATCGAGGGTCAGGCCTTGCTGGATGGGCGAGATCTCTTCACGCTGGATGGTGAGGCCCTGCGCGAGGCGCGGCGTCAGGTGCAGATCATCTTCCAGGACCCCTTTGCCTCCCTGAATCCGCGCATGCGCGTGCTGGAACTGCTGGAGGAGGGCATGCTGGCCCTGCGGCCCGAGCTGGACGCTCAGGCCCGGCGGCATGTGCTGGAGACCCTCGTGGACCAGGTGGGCCTGAGGCGCGATGCGCTGGAGCGCTATCCGCACGAGTTTTCCGGGGGGCAGCGTCAGCGTATTGCCATCGCCCGGGCTCTCGCCGTGGAGCCCAGGCTGATCGTCTGCGACGAGCCCACCTCGGCACTGGACGTGTCGGTGCAGGCCCAGATCCTCAATCTCTTGCGCGAGCTGCAGCGGGAGCGGGGGCTGTCCTATCTCTTCATCACGCACAACATCGGCGTGGTGGAGTACATCGCCGACGAGGTGGCGGTGATGCAGTCGGGACGCATCGTGGAAGCCGGCAGCACGGCCGCCGTGCTGGGTTCGCCGCAGGAGGCCTACACCCGCAATCTGCTGGCCGCCGTACCTCGCCTGCCGGGCGCCGTCACCCAGGTGGGCTGAAACCACCACTCATGGAGGTATTGAACTGGTATCCAGTAAACTCCGCGTCGGCGTGTGCATGCATGGCTGAAATTGCCTGTAACTTGGTCACAGGTATTGGTGGCAGATGTTGTGACGCCGCATCAGCGTGATGCCCTGAATTCGCGTTGGTCTGACGAGGCTGCTGCGATGGAATCGCGTGAAATTCCGCTATTCGCACAGGCGGTCTTGCTCGGGTAAGCCCCAGGGGGTGCGTTGTCAGCTTGGTTTAAGATGTCGCCCTGTTCGAGGGGGTTGTTGTAATAGTGTTACAGCCGCCGTTTCGGACTGGGTCGCCCGCGGTCCTGGAACCGTCGGGCTGATTTTTTTGTGAGTGTTCGTTCTCGTCATGCCCGGGCCTCGTGTCCGCGATGCGCTCCCGCAGGTCGGGGAGGGGGTCGAAAAGGCGTGGCGTGGTTGTGATACAAAACCGGCCCTTGCACCCAGAAGGTATTCGGGGATTCGCTGCTGCGGCGACGGCACCCTGGTGTGCCGCTTGCTTGCTGGGGCGATACGGCGCTGATCACCGATTTGCACCGATGGAAGTGTTTCGCAGTTTGATGAAGGAGCGCGCATGAACTTTGCGCAGGAGAAGCAGGGCGCGTCCCGCTTCACAGGGCTCGGCATCGTGATCCTGATTCACGTGCTGATGATTTGGGCATTGGCCAGTGGTCTGGTCCAAAAAGCCGTGGAAAAGGTGGCCGGCCCCATCGACGTGAAGGTCGTGGAAGAGAAGGTCAAGCCGCCGCCGCCGCCCGAGAAGGTCGTGCCGCCGCCGCCGGACATGAAGGCGCCGCCGCCGCCTTTCGTGCCGCCGCCTGAAGTGCAGGTGACGGCGCCGCCGCCGCCCAATG
>NZ_JBKCLH010000063.1:0-12594 GCF_046300915.1 Roseateles sp.
TCACCATCGGGCGGACGCAGGCAGGGCGGCGGCGCGCCCAGGGGCTCACCCAGGCGGGCGGCCATGGCCTGGGCCTGGGCCAGGCCCTGCTCCGCCGCAGCGGCAATGAGATAGGCGGCCTGGGCGTCATCGCGGGCGATGCCACGGGCATTGGTCAGCATCCAGGCCAGGTTGTACTGGGCCACCGCGTCGCCAAAGCGTGCGGCGCGGCAGTAGAGCTGGGCCGCCAGCACCGGGTCGCGCGGCCGGCCATTCTCGCCATGCTCGGCCGCCTCGGCCTCCTGGCGCCAGCGCCGCACCTGGGACGGCACCACGGGGCCACTCTCGGCCCGCGGCATGGTCGGACGCGGCAGCGACTCCAGGGTGAGCATGGCCTCGGTCTGGGCCCGGGCGGGCTGGTGCACCAGCACAGCCAGCCCCAGCAGGGCGCAAGCACCTGCCACGGGCCTCGGGAACGACAGCGCGAGCCTCGACAGCTTGAACATGGCCGCCAGTCTAGCCAGCCTTGATGCCTTCTTGACGCGGTGCCCCCCAATATGAGCGGCCTCTTGAGGGGGCGCGCCGCAGACTGAAGGCCTCGCAAGTACCGGCCGGTTCCACAGTCCGGCCCCGTCCATGAAGCCCATTGCCATCCTGCAGCATGAGCCCAGCCAGGGCCCCGGCTATCTGCTCCAGGTCCTGCGCGAGCAGGGCCTGCCCCACACGCTGCTGCGCTCCACGGAGGGCGAGTCCCTGCCAGGGCGCGCCGATGAGTTCGCCGGCCTGGTGCTGCTGGGCAGCAACCACAGCGCCAACGATGAGCACTTGCCCTGGGTTCGCGCCGAGCTGGCCCTGCTGCGTGATGCCATCGACCGCGGCGTGCCGGTGCTGGGTCACTGCTTCGGCGCCCAGCTGCTGGCGCGGGCCCTGGGTGCCCGGGTCCAGCGCAATGCGCGCGCCCAGATCGGCTGGAACCGGCTCTGGACGACACCGGGCGCCGGCCGCGCCCTCTTCGACGGCGCCGCCCGGCCCTGGACCTTCAACTGGCACTACGAGGGCTTCGAGATCCCGCGCGGCGCCCAGCGCTTGCTCTTCGGCCGCCACAGCCTCAACAAGGGCTTTGCCGCCGGCCCGCATCTGGGCCTGCAATGCCATCTGGAGATCACGCCCGAGAGCCTGCGCGCCTGGTGCGCCGAGGGCCGCCATGAGCTGGCCCATCCCGATGAAACCGTGCAGTGCGAGGCCGAGCTGCTGCGCGATCTGGGCGCGCGCTGCGCTCTCTTGCACCAGGGCGCACGCGCCGTCTACCGCCACTGGCTGGAGGGCCTGGAGCGCCCCCTGAGTCTGCCCGTGCAGGGCACGGTCAGCCCGCCGGACAGCCGCTGCCTCATTCTGCAGCAGTCCAGGGCTTACCTTTAAGAATCAAGGGCTTGCGAGCCCCATCTAATGCTCGCTCACAAACTTATCCACAGCGGGCGGGGATAGTCTCCCCGCCGCACAGCCCTGCCCCACCCGCGCCCGCTCAGGGCATCAGCCGGTAGCCCACCGCCGTCTCGGTCAGCAGATGGCGGGGCTGGGCAGGCTCGGCCTCCAGCTTCTGGCGCAGATTGCCCATATAGACGCGCAGATAGTGGTTGTCCTCCACGTGGCTGGGGCCCCAAACGGCCTTGAGCAGCTGGCGGTGGGTCAGCACCTTGCCGGCGTTGGCGATCAGATGGGTGAGCAGGCGGTATTCGGTGGGCGTGAGGTGCACGGCCTGACCCTCGCGCAGCACGCGGCGCGCCGCCAGGTCCACCTCCACCGCGCCAAAGGCAAAGCGGCTGGCCGGGGCCTGGCCGGCCTGGGCCGCCACGGCCTGGGCGCGGCGCTGGGCCACGCGCACCCGCGCCATGAGTTCGCCCACGCCGAAGGGCTTGGTCAGGTAGTCGTCGGCCCCGGCGTCCAGGGCGGCAATCTTGTCCTGCTCGTCGGTGCGGGCCGAGAGCACGATCACCGGCACCGGCGACCAGCTGCGCAGGTCCTTCAGGTAGTTCAGCCCGTCGTCATCGGGCAGGCCCAGGTCCAGGATGATGAGCTCGGGGTGCCGGGTGCCGGCGTCGATCAGGCCCTGACGCACGGTCTCGCACTCATGCACCTGCCAGCCCTCGGCCTCCAGGGCCAGACGCACGAAGCGGCGGATGCTGGGCTCATCCTCGACGATGAGGGCGGTGGGTTTGGGTTCACTCATACGCGGGCTGTTCGCTCCATCTCTTCTTCTCGCGGCAGGGCCGGCGGCTGGCCCAGCGGCAGGGTCAGCACAAAGGCGGCACCGCCCAGGGCCGAGCGCTCGGCCCAGATGCGGCCGCCATGGGCCTCCAGGATGGCACGGCAGATGGCCAGCCCCAGGCCCACGCCGGGAATGCTGGACTCGCTCTGCGCGCGGGTGAATTTCTCGAACAAGGCTTCTTCCCGGCCGGCCGGCAGACCCGGGCCGTCATCGGCCACGGTCAGCTGCAGCTGCGCATCCTGGATCTTGGCCGAGACCTCGATGCGGCTGCCCGGCGGCGTGTACTTGGCGGCGTTCTCCAGCAGATTGGCCAGCACGCGCTCGATCAGGGCCGCATCGATCTCGATCAGGGGCAGGTCCGGCGCCAGCCGGGTCTGGACATGATGACCGGCCAGCACGCTGTGCATGGACTGCAGCGCGGCCCCCAGCACCTCGTCGATAGGTTGCCACTCGCGGCGCAGACGCACCGCCCCGCTCTGCAGCCGGGCCATGTCCAGCAGATTGCTGACCATGGCATTGATGCGCTGCGACTCACGCCGCAGCTGGGTGCTCATCTCCAGGGCCGGAGCCGGCAGCCCCGGCAGCGCGGCCAGGGTGTCGGCCAGGCCATAGACCACGGCCAAGGGCGTGCGCAGATCGTGCGAGAGCGCCGAGAGCAGGGAGTTGCGCAGGCGCTCCGACTCGATATGCACCAGGGCGTTCTGCGCCACTTCCACGTAATGCACACGCTCCAGGGCCTGACCGATGATGCTGGCCATGGTGTCGAGCTGGGCACGGCGCTCGGGCCGCAGCACCGCCTCCAGTCCGCGCGGGCGCAGGCACAGCACGCCGCGCGTGCGCATGGGCGCGGCCAGCGGCAGGTAGAACCAGGGACTGCCCGGCAGGGTGTCGGTGGCCAGGCCAGCAGCCTGGCCATGGTCCAGGGCCCAGCGAGCCGTGCCCGCATCGGGCGCCTCCTCCTCCCCCGCCACGGACTGCAGGGGCAGGGGCGCATGCAGCTGCTCATCCAGGCCCAACACCAGGATCTGCACACGGCCATGCAGCTCGCGCGCCAGGCGCTCCTGGGCGATCTGTGCCACCTGCTCGGTCTGCAATGCGCCGGAGAGCTCGCGCGTGAGCTCGAACAGGGCGCGCGAGCGCGCCTCGCGCTCCGCCGCCACCTGGGCCTGGTAGCGCAGATGCGCGGTGAGCTGGCCAACGATCAGGCCCACCGCCAGCATCACGCCAAAGGTCAACAGGTACTGCACGTCCGACACCGCGAAGGACAGATGCGGCGCGACGTAGAAGAAGTCGAACAGTCCCACGCTCAGAAAGCTGGCCAGCACCGCCGGCCCGCGCCCCAGGCGCAGCGCCACGCCCAGCACCGTCAGCAGGAAGAGCATGACGATATTGGCCTCGTCGAGCAGGTTCTGCAGCGGCCAGGCCAGCGCCGTGGTGAGCGCGCAGGCCGCACTGGCCAGGCCATAACGGGCGCCTTTGCGGGTGGCGCCCTCGCAGGCCGGGGATGGTGGCGGCGGATCGGGCCGCTGGCCGACTGCGGGCGGCAGGCCGACCTCGATCAGGTCGACGTCGGGCAGCGCAGCAGCCAGTCGTTCATACAAGGGGCGGCCGGCCAGCAAGCGGCGCCAACCGGGCAGGGCCGGACTGCGCCCCAGCACCAGCTTGGCGAGGTTGTGCTCACGCGCATGTGCCACCAGCGCAGCCACCTTGTCCTGGGCCTGCAGCACCGCCGTGGCCGCGCCCAGGTCCTGGGCCAGGCGCATCTGGCGCAGCACACGCTCGCGCTGCGCATCCGGCAGGCGCTGCAGCGCGGGCGTCTCCACATAGACCGCATGCCAGGAGACCCCCAGCTGCTGCGCCAGGCGCGCGCTGCTGCGCAGCACATGCTCGGCGCGCGGCGTCGGACCAACCGCACAGAGGATGGCGGCCTCGGTGCTCCAGACCTGGGTGATCGCCGAATGGCTGCGCCAAGCCTGCACATCGTCTTCCACCCGGTCGGCGGTGCGGCGCAGCGCCAGCTCGCGCAGGGCCATCAGATTGCCCTTGCGGAAGAAATGCTTGGCGGCGCGCTCGGCCTGCGCGCCCATATAGACCTTGCCGGCCTTCAGCCGCGAGAGCAGCTCGTCGGCCGGGGTGTCGACCAGCAGCACCTCATCGGCCGCGTCGAAAAAGCGATCCGGCAGGGTCTCCTGCACCCGCACACCGGTGATGCCGCCCACCACATCGTTGAGGCTTTCAAGGTGCTGGACATTGAGGCTGGTGTAGACATCGATGCCATTGGCCAGCAGCTCCTCCACATCCTGCCAGCGCTTGGGGTGGCGCGAGCCGGCCACATTGCTGTGCGCCAGCTCGTCCACCAGGATCAGCGGGCGCGGCTGGCCCTCCAGCACCAGGGGCTTGAGGCGCGCCAGCTCCGCATCCAGATCGAACTCCGGCAGGGTCCGCCCGCGGTACTCGACCTGGCGCGCAGGCAGCAGCTCCAGGCCCTCGGTCAAGGCCGCGGTCTCGCCGCGCCCATGGGTCTCCACCACGCCCACCAGCACCTGGCGGCCCTCGGCCAGCAGCTTGCGCCCGGCCAAGAGCATGGCGTAGGTCTTGCCCACGCCGGCCGAGGCGCCGAAATAGATGCGCAGCTTGCCGCGCGCGGCCTTCTCCTCCTCGACGCGCAGCTGCTCCAGCAGCGCGTCGGGGTCGGGACGTTCGTCGTCTACCGTCATCGTTGTCTTCAGATCCAGCCGGCGCGACGGAAGCGATACCACAGCAAGCCGCAAACCGTGACGATCAGCCCCAAGGCCGCCGGGTAGCCCCACAGCCACTTGAGCTCGGGCATGTGCTCGAAGTTCATGCCCCAGATACCCGCAAAGGCGGTGGCCACCGCGAAGATGCCGGCCCAGGCCGCCAGGCGCTTGGTCACATCGCTGTCCTCGATGGCCACCATGGAGAGATTGGCCTGGATGGCCGTGGCGATGGTCTCGCGCACCGCCTCAATGGCCCCGTGGATGCGTGCCAGGTGGTCGGCCACATCGCGAAAGTAATGCTCGGACTTGCCGCAAACCGGCGGCACGCGACCGCCATGCAGCTTGGACAGCATCTCCAGCATGGGCGCCACCGCACGGCGCAGCTGCATCAGCCGGCGCTTGAGCGCGTAGAGGCGCTGGATATTGTCGCGTGCAGCACCGTTGGTGAAGATGCTCTGCTCGATCTCCTCCAGCTCCGACTCCAGCAGGTCCACGATGGGGAAGTAGCGGTCCACCACCGCATCCATCAGCGCATAGAGCACGAAGCTCGGGCCCTGGCGCAGCAGCTCGGGCTCGCGCTCCGCGCGTTCACGCACGCCCAAGAAGTGCTGAGGACTGTGCTGGCGCAGCGAGAGCACATAGCCCGGCCCGACGAAGACCGCCACCTCGCCGCGCTGGATCTCGGCACCGATCCAGTCGATCAGGTGCATGGAGACAAAGAGATCGTTGCCGTACTCGTCGATCTTGGGCCGCTGCTGGCCCTTGAGCGCATCCTCCACCGCCAGCGGGTGCAGGTTGAACAAACGCCGCCAGGGCTCCAGCTCGGCGGCGTCGGCGTCGCGCAGCGCCACCCACACAAAGGTATCGGGCTGGTCCAGATAGCCTCCCACTTCCTCGGGAGACAGATCGGCCAGCTTGTGGCCCTCGCGGTAGACGGCGCAGTTGATCAGCATCGCGACATTGTCACCTCAGGCCCAGGGCTTCAGAAGCTGCGCTGCACGCTCAGCACCAGGCCGGCCTTGCCCAGCTTCTTGGGGTCCTGGCCCGCCGAGTTGCCGGCCTGGTAGTAGCTCTTGTCGGCATCGGTGGCCACCAGGGCGGCGCCGAGGTTGAAGCCGCCCAGGCTCTTGGTCAGGCCCAGCTTCACGTCGGTGTAGGACAGCTCGCTGTAGTGGCGCACCGAGACCCGGCCCAGGTGAGCGTCCAGCGTCAGACCCTCGGCCAGTTCGAAGCGGTAGTTCAGGTCCAGATAGCTGCTGCCCTTGGAGCCGCCGCGCGCGGGCAGGCTGTTGAAGTAGGCATAGCCGGCGGTTGTGCCGTTCAGGCCGAAGTAGTCGGTGGCAGCCACCGAGAACTTGGCGCTGAAGGCCCCGGCCGAGAGACCGATGTAGAGGTCGACGTTGTCGTACTTCTCGCCGGTCGGCACGCCGGGGGCGCTGTTGAACTTGGCGCCGGGGTAGACATAGGCCAGGGCACCCAGGTCCAGGGTCAGGTCTTGAGACAGCGCGAACTTGACCCCGCCGTAGAGATCCAGCTCCAGGCCGGCGCCGTTGTTATAGCTGTTGCCCGAGACATTGGAGGCCCAGGTTCCGGCATAGAAGCCGCTGCTGTGGGCGTAGTCGAAGCCGCCCTGCACGGCGGGCTGGCGCCAGGTCTGGCTGATGCCGCGGAAGCGGTAGTCGCTGAACAGGCCGATATTGCCCGTCAGGCTGTGCTCGGGGGTGGCCGGCGCGGCCTGGGCCAGGACGGTGCCGGTGCTCAGGACCAGCAGGACGGAGGCAAGGATGTGCTTGGTATGCATGATGCGGACGGCAGCGATGAAGCGCCGCCTCTTTGAAGAAAAAGGAGACCGGGAGGGAAAAAAGGCGATGAAACCCCTCTCCCTGTTTTCTCTCTCGCTCAGGGGTTTCATCGCGGGCGCCGGCCTTGAGGGGCCGGTGCCTGGAAAAAGATGTCAGGGCTTGCTGGCGTCCAGTGCCAGATTGAGCTTGAGCACGTTGACGCGCGGCTCGCCCAGCACACGCAGGTCGCGCTCGGCGGTGTTGTCCTCGATCAGGGCCTGCACCTTGTCCAAGGGCAGACCGCGCTCGCGGGCCACGCGCGGCGCCTGGTAGCGCGCCGCGGCCATGCTGATGTGCGGGTCCAGGCCGCTGGACGAGGCCGTCACCAGATCGGCCGGCACCGGGGCCTTGTTGCCCGGATCGGCGGCGCGCAGCGCCTCGATGCGGGCCTTGACGGCGTCGGACAGCGCCGGATTGAGCGGGCCCTGATTGGAGCCGCTGGACAGCGCGGCGTTGTTGGCCATGGGGCCGGTGGCCGAGGGTCGCCCCCAGAAGTACTTGGGCGATGTGAAGTTCTGGCCGATCAGCTCGGAGCCGACGGTCTTGCCGCCGACCTCGATCAGGCTGCCAGCCGCCTGCTTGGGGAACAGGCCCTGTCCCACGCTGGTGACGGCCAGGGGATAAAGCAGGCCGGTGATGGCCGAGAGCAGCACGATGCTGACAAGAGCAGGACGCAGATGGGCTTTCATGATGGAAGCAGCCTCCTTAGACGAGATGCAGAAGCACCAGCAGCCCGTCGATGAGCTTGATGCCGATGAAGGGCACGATCAGGCCGCCGAGGCCGTAGATCGCCAGATTGCGGCGCAGCAGGGTGGCGGCGCCGACGGCGCGGTAGGGCACGCCCTTGAGCGCCAGCGGGATCAGGGCCACGATGATCAGCGCGTTGAAGATCACCGCCGACAGGATGGCCGAGCTGGGGCTGTGCAGGCCCATCACATTCAGCGCGCCCAGCTGCGGGTACACGCCCACGAACATGGCCGGGATGATGGCGAAGTACTTGGCCACATCGTTGGCGATGGAGAAGGTGGTCAGCGAGCCGCGCGTCATCAGCAGCTGCTTGCCGGTCTCCACCACTTCCAGCAGCTTGGTGGGGTTGGAGTCCAGGTCCACCATATTGCCGGCTTCCTTGGCCGCCTGGGTGCCGCTGTTCATGGCCACGGCCACATCGGCCTGGGCCAGGGCGGGCGCGTCATTGGTGCCGTCGCCGGTCATGGCCACCAGGCGACCCTCGGCCTGGTAGTCGCGGATCAGCTTGAGCTTGGCCTCGGGCGTGGCCTCGGCCAGGAAGTCGTCCACGCCGGCTTCGGCAGCAATGGCGGCGGCGGTGAGCCGGTTGTCGCCGGTGATCATCACGGTCTTGATGCCCATGCGGCGCAGCTCGGCAAAGCGCTCCTTGATGCCGCCCTTGACGATGTCCTTGAGTTCCACCGCGCCGAGCACGCGGGCGCCATCGGCCACCACCAAGGGGGTGCTGCCGCGGCGGGCGATCTCGTCCACGGACGTGGCCACCTCACGCGGGAAGCTGCCCCCCAGGGACTCCACATGCTTGCGGATCGCGTCCTGCGCGCCCTTGCGCAGCTGGCGGCTGCCGCCGGCCAGGTCCACACCGCTCATGCGGGTCTGGGCGGTGAAGGGCACGAACTGCGCCTCCAGGCTGCCGATCTCGCGCTCACGCAGGCCGTACTTGCTCTTGGCCAGCACCACGATGGAGCGGCCTTCGGGCGTCTCGTCGGCCAGGGAGGCGAGCTGGGCCGCGTCGGCCAGCTGGGCCTCGGTGACGCCCGGGGCCGGCACGAACTGGCTGGCCTGGCGGTTGCCCAGGGTGATGGTGCCGGTCTTGTCCAGCATCAGCACGTCCACATCGCCGGCCGCTTCCACGGCGCGGCCCGAGGTGGCGATCACATTGGCCGCCATCATGCGGCTCATGCCGGCCACGCCGATGGCCGAGAGCAGGCCGCCGATGGTGGTGGGGATCAGGCAGACCAGCAGCGCGATCAGGGCGGTGACCGAGACCACCGTGCCGGCACCCGCCACCTCGACGCTGAAGATCGAGTAAGGCAGCAGGGTCACGGTGACCACCAGGAAGACCAGGGTCAGGGCCACCAGCAGAATGGTCAGCGCGATCTCGTTGGGCGTCTTCTGGCGCTTGGCGCCCTCCACCATGGCGATCATGCGGTCCAGGAAGGACTCGCCCGGGTTGACGCCCACGCGCACCACCAGCCAGTCCGAGAGCACGCGGGTGCCGCCGGTCACGGAGGAGAAGTCGCCACCGGACTCGCGGATCACCGGTGCCGATTCGCCGGTGATGGCACTCTCGTCCACCGAGGCCACGCCCTCGATCACCTCGCCGTCCAGGGGGATCAGATCGCCGGCTTCCACCAGCACCACATGGCCCTTGCGCAGCTCGTCGGACTGGGTCGGATGCCATTGGGAACCATGCCTGGGCTCATGCAGCTTCTTGGCCCAGGTCTTGGTCTTGAGGCCGCGCAAGGAGGCCGCCTGGGCCTTGCTGCGGCCCTCGGCCAGGGCCTCTGCGAAGTTGGCAAAGAGCACGGTGAACCACAGCCACAGGGCGATGGCCAGTATGAAGCCCGAGCCCTCGCCACCGCCTGCGGTGGCGCTCGCGGCCTCGCCCGCCAGCTGCGGATTCTCCAGGCTGGCGGCCCACAGGCCGGTGGTCAGCAGGCTGCCCGCATAGACCACGAACATCCCCGGAGTGCGCCATTGAACGCGCGGGTCCAGCTTGGTGAAGGCCTCTTTTGTGGCCTGGCTCACCAGCTTGGAATCGAAAAGAAAGTCCTTTTGTTTCATAAGGTGCTCACTTCCAGAGCATCAGGTGTTCGACGACCGGGCCCAGGGCCAGCGCCGGCACATAGTTCAGCAGGCCGACCAGCAGCACCGTGCCGATCAGCAGCGCGACGAAGAGCGGACCATGGGTGGGCAAGGTGCCGCTGCCCACGGGGATGCGCTTCTTGGCACCCAGGGAGCCGGCAATGGCCAGCACCGGCACGATCACGCCGAAGCGGCCCAGCCACATCGCGAAGCCCAGCAAGGTGTTGTAGAAGGGCGTGTTGGCCGACAGACCGGCGAAGGCCGAGCCGTTGTTGTTGGCCGCTGAGGTCAGGGCGTAAAGGATCTCCGAGAAACCATGGGCACCCGGGTTGGCCACACCGGCCTTGCCCAGCGGACTCAGCACCGCGATGGCCGTGCCCACCAGCACCACGATGGGCGTGATCAGGATGGCGATCGAGGTCATCTTCATCTCATAGGGCTCGATCTTCTTGCCCAGGTACTCGGGGGTGCGACCGATCATCAGCCCGGCGATGAAGACCGCCAGCATGGCGAAGACCAGCATGCCGTAGAGGCCCGTGCCCACGCCGCCGAACACCACCTCGCCCAGCTGCATCATCACCATGGGCACCATGCCGCCAATGGGGGTGTAGGAGTCGTGCATGGAGTTCACGGCACCGCAGGAGGCGGCGGTGGTGACCACCGCGAAGAGCGTGCTGGCATTGATGCCGAAGCGCGTCTCCTTGCCTTCCATATTGCCGGCGCCAGCCTCCACGCCCTGCGCTTGCAGCAGCGGGTTGCCGGCCTGCTCGGCGGCGGTGGCGATCACCACGGCGGCGATGAACATGATGCTCATTGCCGCCAGGATGGCCACGCCCTGGCGCTGATCGCCGACGATACGGCCAAAGGCGAAGCACAGAGCCGCCGGGATCAGGAAGATGGCCAGCATCTGCACCAGGTTGGACAAGGGCGTGGGGTTCTCGTAGGGGTGGCTGGAGTTGGCGTTGAAAAAGCCGCCGCCATTGGTGCCCAGCATCTTGATGGCCAGCTGCGAGGCCACCGGGCCCATGGCGAGCTGCTGGGTCTCGGTCTTCTGGTCGTCCATCAGGGGCTGGCCTTGTGCGTCCAGCTTGGGCGTCTGGTAGGCCGTGGCCTCCAGGGTCTGCACCGTCTTGTAGGGCTCGAGGTTCTGCAGCACGCCCTGGCCGACAAAGAAGATGGCCAGCACAAAGCTGATGGGCAGCAGCACCCACAGGGTGATGCGGGTCAGGTCGGCCCAGAAGTTGCCCACATCCTTCTTCAGCTTGCCCGCGAAGCCGCGCATCAGGGCGAACACCACGGCAATGCCGGTGGCGGCCGAGACAAAGTTCTGCACCGTCAGCGCCAGCATCTGGGTCAGATAGCTCATCGTGGCTTCGCCCGCATAGCCCTGCCAGTTGGTGTTGGTGACGAAGCTGACCGCGGTGTTGAAGGCCGAATCCGCCGTCACGGCGGCCATGGCCTGCGGGTTCAGGGGCAGCAGGTCCTGGAAGCGCTGCAGCGCATAGGCGGCCAGCAGGCCCAGGAAATTGAAGAGCAGCAGCGCGATGGCGTACTGCTTCCAGTGCTGCCCCTGCTCCGGCTTCACGCCGGCCAGCTTGTACAGCAGGCCTTCGACCGCGCCCATCCAGCGCGGCAACCGTCCTTCACAGACGGCGACCAGCCACTTGGCCAGCGGCCAGGCCGCCAGCAGCAGCAGGCCCATGAACAGGGCCAGATTGATCCATGCCAAGCCGTCCATCTCAGAACTCCTCGGCGCGGACCAGGGCCACGATCAGATAGACGAACAGCCCCGCGGCGATGATGCCGCTGGCCCAGTACAGTGCGCTCATTGCTGCTTGCCCTCCAGCTTGTGGCTGGCGGCAGCCAGGCCCAGGGCCAGACCGAACAGCAGCAGGCTCAAGCCCAGAAAAACCCAATCCATAGTGCTCGACTCACACAAAGTGATGATGCGAGCAGCTTAGAAAGAGCCGCCTCAGGGTGTCGTAGAAGCTGGCACCGGGGGTATCAAGAAAGCATAAAGACAGCGCGCGAAGCCCCGGCTCAGGGACGCCGCTGGGCCCGGCATAGCGCAGGGCGACCAGACATGCCCACAGGTGGCCGAATGCCCCTGCGCCGATGCCGGGACAGGCGCGGGCCCAAGCCTTGAGCCTTCGTATGGGCACAATCACCAGCCCTCAAGCCAACACAGCCCCCATGCAAGCCCCCGCCCCCATCGCCGTGATCGGCGCCGGTCTCGCCGGCCTCAGCTGTGCCAGCGCCTTGCAAGCCGCAGGCCGGAACGTGCAGCTCTTCGACAAGAGCCGCGGCCCCGCCGGCCGCATGAGCACCCGCCGCGGCGAGGACTGGGCCTGCGACCATGGCGCGCAGTACTTCACCGCGCGCGATCCGCGCTTCCAGGCCGAGCTGGCGCGCTGGACCGGGGCCGGCGTGGCCGCGCTCTGGACGCCGCGCCTGCAGGTGCTGGGCGGCCAGGCCGGCCACCAGCCCGATGCCAGCCTGCAGCGCTGGGTGGGCCAGCCGCAGATGACGGCCCCGGCGCGCTGGCTGGCCGAGCAGTTGCCCTTGCAGCTGGAAAGCACGCTGCAGGCCCTGCGCCCGGCGCCGCAGGGCGGCTGGCAGCTGCAGTTCGCCGAGCAGGGCTGGCGGCCCGAGACCTATGCGGCCGTGCTGCTGGCCCTGCCCGCGCCGCAGGCCGCGGCCTTGTTGAACACCCTGCCCACACCGGCGGCCACGCTGGCCGCGCTCTGCGACCAGGTGCGCATGCGTGGCTGCTGGGCGCTGATGCTGCAGTACGAGCAGGCGCTCGAACTGCCCTTTGACGCCGCCTTCGTCAACGCGGGGCCGCTGCGCTGGATCGCCCGCAACAGCAGCAAGCCCGGGCGCAGCGGTGCCGAGAGCTGGTTGCTGCATGCCGAGGCCGAGTGGAGCGAGGCCCATC
>NZ_JBKCLH010000064.1:0-9750 GCF_046300915.1 Roseateles sp.
GGCCGGGCCGCGACGCTTGAGCAGGCGCAGCTCCAGCGCCCAGCCGGCCTCGGGCCGCAGCAGCAGGCGCAGCGGTGCGGCCGAGGACTGGGTGGCCACGGCCTCCGGGCGGAACACAAAGCAGGGCGCATGGGCGCCCAAGGCACAGGCCTGCAGGCGGCGCAGCTGCTCGGGCCGGGCCTCGGGCAGCCAGGCCATCAGGGCGCCGGCCGCATTGGCCTTGAGCGCCTGCTCCAGGGTCCAGAGCGCTTGCAGCGGCGTGGCGGGCGCCAGCCAGAGCAGCTGGCGCGGCGCGAGCCCCCAGGCCGCCAGGCCGGGCAGATGGGGCGTGAAGGGCGGGTTGATCAGCAGCAGGTGCCGCCCGCCGGCCAGGGCTGGGCCCAGGGCCGGGCCCAGCAGGCGGAACTCGCAGACCCCGGGGCGGGGCTGCAGGATCTCGCGGAGCGCCTGCGCCGGCCAGCCGCCGCCGGGCAGCACGGCATCCAGCGCGGCAAAGCCGCTGGACCAGGCGCTGGCCGGGCCGCCGGCCAGCTCCGAGCCGCGCCACAGCGCCCGGCCCAGGGGGCCCTGGAGCAGGCCGGCGGCCGCGGCGCAAGCCGGAGCGGGGCCGCGGGAAGCGGCTGATGCGGTAGGCAGGGACATGGGGCAGGCCGGGCGCGGCAAGCTGCCCGGAAAAAAGGAAAATACTGTATTTGTGTACAGTAGTTTACGGGATGAAGCCTGCCAAGTCCCGGGCTTGGTTCATTTGCTGGCGAGCGCTCAAGCCTGGCATCGCCGTCGCCGCCCCCTGCGGTGAGGCTCCTGCCCCAGGAAGTGCCATGTCCGCGCTTTGCTCGGGGCTCGCCTTGCCCGACCTTGCATCCCCCGGGGTGGCGATTGCCGATCCAGTGCGAGCACAGCACACTGCGCCCCGGCCATTAAATGGGTCACTGAATAGGTCATGAATAAGTATTCAAAACATGTGTTTGCCATCTTGGCCGCGGGCCTCGGCCTGAGTTCCGCGCTGGCCAAAGATGTCTGCTCGAATGACTCGAATAACTTAGACAAGTCTGCCGGTGTCCTGTGCCGCGCACCTCTGCCCGGTAGCGAATGCCTGAAGGCCGGGCGCCAGTTTTCCCTGGGCGCCGTGGTGGTGCAGGGCGATCGCTTCTATCGATGTGTGCAGGCCCGGCCTTGGGCGCTGGAGGCCGATCTCCAATCTGTTTGGGTGGAGCTGGAAGCCGGCAGCACTGCGGCTGCGGTGCGGCAAGGCGTCATGGAAGTGCCCGCTTCAACCGCGGTGCGTGTGCCTACCCCAGGGCCCAACTAGGCAAGAGCTGCCCATGGACCGGCTTGACCTCTCTTGAGAGGCGGTCTGTGAGTGCTGAGCAAAAGGACTGTATGAAAAAGAAACTTATCACTGAGAGCGTTGGTGCAGCCAAATTGCTGATGTGGCTGGCGATCGCATTTGGCTTGTCGATCTGTTTTGCTGCCGGTCAGCACGCATGGGATGCAGTGTCTGGCTGGTTCTCAGCGTCGTGAAATGACTGGTGAAGCGGGCATCTGCGGGGTCAGCCGGCCTCGGCCCTGAACTGCCGCAGCCCCTGCAGATCCAGCACCCGCACGCCGCCGTACTCCACGCTGATCAGGCGCTGCTGCTGCAGGCGCTTGAGCGCCTCGTTGACGCGCTGGCGCGAGAGGCCCACCAGATAGGCCAGCTCCTGCTGGGTGATGCGCAGCATGCTGCCCACGCCGGGGTAGAGCTGGGGGTGGAAGAGGGCGGCCAGATTGCGGGCTACGCGCACATCGGGGTTGCCGATGCGGTCGGTCTCCCGCGCGGCGATGAACTGGCCCAGGCGCTCGTTGAGCTGGTTGAGCACAAAGCGGTTGAAGCCGATGCTCTGCTCCAGCAGCTGGTGAAAGGTGTCCAGGGGCAGGCCCGCCACCACGCTCTTGCGCAGCACCTGGATGTTGTAGCGGTAGACCTCGCGCTTGAGCAGGGTGCCCTCGCCGAACCAGCCACCGGGCGGCACGCCGGTGAAGGTGATGGCCTGGCCGCTGCTGTCGTCATTGCTCATCTTGAGCAGGCCGTCCACCACACCAAACCAGAAGCTGGCCGGCCGGCCGATGCGGCAGACGCGCTCGCCCACCTCGGCATCGGCTACCTGAAGCTGGGCGATGGCCTGCTGGCGCTGGGCCGCGTCCAGCACCGCCAGCCAGGGGATGGCCGCCAGTTCGGCGCTGGTTGCGCGGCGTGCCCGCTGGCGCAGCGGGGTGGGCACGGCGGGTTCGTTCAGAAAGCCGGAGGCACTCATGGGGCTGCAAGCATGGCGACAAAGCCTCGATTCCGGACTCCGGGTTATCTCGCCCCCGGATAGACCCTAGGAATGTCGTCCTAACGACAACATGACGTCAAAGCCAGGCCTAGTATGCGTGTCAGTCCAGCGCGAGATGCCCCATAGATGGGTGCCGCGCACCGTACAGGAGACAGCGGTGGTGACGACAGCAGCAGCAGTGACTTTTCCCCAGCTCTTGCTCGAGCACGCAGCCCGGCGCCCCGATGCGCCGGCCCTGCGCGAGAAGGAGTACGGCATCTGGCAGACCCTCAGCTGGGTACAGCTGGCGGGCTTGGTGCGCGAGCTGGCCCATGGCCTGGCGGACGCTGGTCTGGGCCGCGGCCAGCATCTGGTGGTGGTGGGCGAGAACCGGCCCCGGCTGTACGCCACCATGCTGGCGGCCCAGTCCCTGGGCGCGATTCCGGTGCCGCTCTACCAGGATGCGGTGGCCGCGGAGTTTGCCTACCCGCTCAACAACGCCGAGGTGGGCTTCGCCGTGGTGGAGGACCAGGAGCAGGTGGATAAGCTGCTGGAGATCCGCGAGCAGTGCCCGCGCCTCACACGCATCTGGTTCGATGATCCGCGCGGTCTGCGCAATTACCGCGAGAGCGGCCTGGAGTCGCTGGACGCCCTGTGCGAGCGTGGCCGCCAGCGCCTGGCCAGCCAGCCCGGCTTCTTCGAGGCCCAGGTGCAGGCGGGGCAGGCGGGTGATGTGGCCGCCATGTTCTTCACCTCGGGCACCACGGGCAACCCCAAGGGCGTGGTGCACACCCACGCCACCCTGATCGACCGGGCCCAGGCCGGCATGCGCTTCGACAAGCTGACCGAGCGCGAGGAGGTGCTGGCCTATCTGCCGCCGGCCTGGATCGGCCAGAACATCTTCAGCTATGCCCAGTGGCTGGCCTGCGGCTATGTGGTGAACTGCCCGGAATCGGCCAGCACGGTGTCCATCGATCTCAAGGAGATCGGACCCACCTACTACTTCGCGCCGCCGCGGGTTTTCGAGAGCCTGCTGACCAGCGTGATGATCCGCATGGAGGATGCTGGTGCCATCAAGCGCTGGCTCTTCGCCCAGTGCATGAGCCTGGCGCGGCGCGTGGGCCCGGCCCTGATGGACGGTCAGCCGGTGGGGGCGCTGGACCGTCTCAAGTACGCCCTGGGCAATGTGCTGATCTACGGGCCGCTGCGCAACACCCTGGGGCTCTCAAGGGTGCGCGTGGCCTATACGGCGGGCGAGGCCATAGGCCCCGATCTGTTCAGCTTCTACCGCAGCATAGGCATCAACCTCAAGCAGCTCTACGGCTCCACCGAGACCGCGGTGTTCGTGTGCCTGCAGCCCGACCACGAGGCCAAGGCCGATACGGTGGGCGTGCCCATCGAGGGCGTGGAGATCAGGCTGGCCGACAACGGCGAGATCATGGTGCGCTCGCCCGGCCTGCTCAAGGGCTATTACAAGAACGAGGCCGCCACGGCCGAGGTGCTGACTGCCGACGGCTGGTACCACACGGGGGACGCTGGCTTCATCGATGCCGGCGGTCATCTGAAGATCATCGACCGCGCCAAGGATGTGGGACGCCTGCGCGGCGGCGTGTTCGACGGCGCCATGTTCGCGCCCAAGTATGTGGAGAACAAGCTCAAGTTCTTTGCCCACATCAAGGAGGCCGTGGCCTTTGGCGACCAGCGCGACCGCGTCTGCGCCTTCATCAATATCGACTTCGAGGCCGTGGGCAACTGGGCCGAGCGCCGCAATCTGCCCTATGCCGGCTACACCGATCTGGCCTCCAAGCCCGAGATCTATGAGCTGATTCGCGACTGCGTGGAAAAGGTCAATGCCGATCTGGCCCAGGACGAGCGCCTGGCCGGCAGCCAGGTCACCCGCTTCCTGGTGCTGCACAAGGAGCTGGACGCGGACGATGGCGAGCTCACCCGCACCCGCAAGGTGCGCCGCGGCGCGATTGCCGAGAAGTACGCCGTGCTGATCGATGCGCTGTACGGCGGCAAGAGCTCGCAGTACATCGAGACGGCGGTCAAGTTCGAGGATGGCCGCACGGGCAGCGTGGCAGCGGACCTGAAGATCCTCGATGTGAAAACCTTTACCCCGGCCCGGAGGGCAGCCTGATGGCGAGCAAGAAGATCGGCGAGCTCATCCTCGACGTGCAGAACATCTCGCTGAGCTTTGGTGGCGTGAAGGCGCTCACCGACATCAGCTTCAATGTGCGCGAGCATGAGATCCGCGCCATCATCGGCCCCAACGGCGCGGGCAAGAGCTCCATGCTCAACTGCATCAACGGCGTCTACCAGCCGCAGCAGGGCTCCATCACCTTTCGCGGCCAGACCTTCAAGCACATGAACTCGCGCCAGGTGGCCGAGATGGGCGTGGCCCGTACCTTCCAGAACCTGGCCCTGTTCAAGGGCATGAGCGTGCTGGACAACATCATGACGGGCCGCAATCTGCAGATGAAGACCAATGTCTTCCAGCAGGCCTGGCGCTTCGGGGCCGCCGAGCGCGAGGAGACCGCGCAGCGCGAGAAGGTGGAGCGCATCATCGACTTCCTGGAGATCCAGGCCTATCGCAAGACGCCGGTGGGCCGTCTGCCCTATGGCCTGCAAAAGCGCGTGGACCTGGGTCGCGCCCTGGCCATGGAGCCGCAGGTGCTGCTGCTGGATGAGCCCATGGCCGGCATGAATGTGGAGGAGAAGCAGGACATGTGCCGCTTCATCCTGGACGTGAACGACGAGTTCGGCACCACCATCGTGCTGATCGAACACGATATGGGCGTGGTCATGGACATCAGCGACCGGGTCGTGGTGCTGGACTACGGCAAGAAGATCGGTGACGGCGCACCCGACGAGGTGCGCGCCAACGAAGACGTGATCCGCGCCTATCTGGGCACTTCTCACTGAGGCCACGACCATGGGATTCTTCCTCGAGACCTTGATCGGCGGCCTGATGGCCGGCATGTTGTACTCCCTGATCGCCCTGGGCTTTGTGCTGATCTTCAAGGCCAGCGGCGTGTTCAATTTCGCCCAGGGCGCCATGGTGCTGTTCGCGGCCCTGGCCATGGCGCGCTTCTCCGAATGGATCCCGCAATGGACCGGGCTGGAGAGCAAGCTGCTGGTGAATGTGCTGGCCTTCATCGTGGCCATGAGCCTGATGGTGGTGCTGGCCTGGGCCATCGAGCGCCTGGTGCTGGGCAAGTTGGTGAACCAGGAGGGCATCACCCTCTTGATGGCCACCCTGGGCATCACCTACTTCCTGGATGGCTTTGGCCAGACCCTGTTCGGCTCGGACATCTACAAGATCGATGTGGGCATGCCCAAGGACCCGATCTTCCTGTTCGAGAAGGCCATTGAGGGCGGGGTGCTCGTGGGCCAGGAGGATCTGATCGCGGCCCTGGTGGCGGCGGCCCTGGTGGGCGTGCTGGCCCTGTTCTTCCAGTACACGGCCACCGGCCGCGCCCTGCGCGCGGTGGCGGACGATCACCAGGCGGCGCAGTCCATCGGCATTCCGCTCAAGCGCATCTGGGTCATCGTCTGGAGCGTGGCGGGCTTTGTGGCCCTGGTGGCCGGCATCATCTGGGGCTCCAAGCTGGGCGTGCAGTTCTCGCTGTCCCTGGTGGCACTCAAGGCCCTGCCGGTGGTGATTCTGGGCGGGCTGACCTCGGTGCCCGGCGCCATCATCGGCGGCCTGATCATCGGTGTGGGCGAGAAGCTCTCCGAGATCTATATCGGTCCCATGCTGGGCGGCGGCATCGAGATCTGGTTTGCCTATGTGCTGGCCCTGGTGTTCCTGCTGGTGCGGCCGCAGGGCTTGTTCGGCGAGAAGATCATTGACCGCGTCTGACGCGGGCAATGATCTTCCGGTGAAGACTAACTTCGCGCAGCGAAGTTAAGCGAAGCGGGTCGAAACCAAAAGATCAGTCGAAAAGAGACAAGTCATGCTCTACAGAGAAAACGGTCAGTTCAAGACCTCCTACCGCGCTGACCAGCAGGTCTTTCCCATCGCCCAGGACCGCCTCGCGATCTGGGCCCTGATTGGCGTGGCCGTGCTGCTGGTGCCGGCCCTGGCCGATGAGTACCTGCTGCGCGCCATCTTCATTCCCTTCCTGATCCTGTCCCTGGCGGCCATAGGTCTGAACATCCTGGTGGGCTACTGCGGTCAGATCTCCCTGGGCACCGGGGCCTTCATGGCGGTGGGCGCCTATGCGGCCTACAACTTCTTCGCCCGCGTGCCCGGCATGCCCCTGATTCCGGCCCTGCTGCTGGGGGGCTTGTGTGCCACGGTGGTGGGCGTGTTCTTCGGCATTCCCTCGCTGCGCATCAAGGGCCTGTACCTGGCCGTGGCCACGCTGGCGGCGCAGTTCTTCAGCGACTGGGCTTTTCTGCGCATCAAGTGGTTCACCCTGGACTCGGCCTCGGGTTCGGTGAGCGTGTCGGGTCTGCAGGTGCTGGGCCAGCCCATCGAGACCCCGCTGCAGAAGTATCTGTTCTGCCTGGGCGTGGTGGTGGTCTTTGCCTGGGCCGCCAAGAACCTGGTGCGCGGCCATATCGGCCGGGCCTGGATGGCCATGCGAGACATGGATGTGGCGGCGGCCGTGATCGGCATCCGGCCGGTGCATGCCAAGCTCAGCGCCTTTGCGGTGAGCAGCTTCATCGTGGGCGTGGCCGGCGCGCTGTGGGGCTTTGTCCATCTGGGTTCCTGGGAGCCGGCGGCCTTCTCCATCGACCGCAGCTTCCAGCTGCTCTTCATGGTCATCATCGGCGGTCTGGGCTCCATCATGGGCAGCTTCTTCGGCGCGGCCTTCATCGTGGTGCTGCCCATCTTCCTGAACCAGGCCTTGCCGGCCCTGGGCGGCCTGTTCGGCTTCCATGTGGACACGGCCCTGGTCAGCCATGTGGAGTTCATGGTGTTCGGCGCCCTGATCGTGTTCTTCTTGATCGTCGAGCCGCATGGCCTGGCCAAGCTCTGGTCCACGGCCAAGGAGAAGTTGCGGCTCTGGCCCTTCCCGCATTGATTCACCGCGATTCAACCCGGCACCGCAGAGTGCTTTTTCCTAGGAGACAAGCGTCATGATGCAACTGAAGAAAGTCGCCGCCGCGACCCTGCTGGCTGCCGCCGGTCTGGCCGGCGTGGGAGAGGCTTTGGCTCAGGCCAAGGAGCAGTTCTTCCCGGTCCTGGTCTATCGCACCGGCGCCTACGGCCCCAATGGCACGCCCTGGGCCAATGGCTATGTGGACTATCTCAAGCTGGTCAATGCCCAGGGCGGCATGAATGGCGTGAAGATCTCCTACGAGGAATGCGAGTTCGGCTATGCCACCGACCGCGGCGTGGAGTGCTATGAGCGCCTGAAGGGCAAGAACGGCGGCGCCACCGTGTTCCAGCCCCTGTCCACCGGCGTGACCTTTGCGCTGACCGAAAAGGCCCCGGCCGACAAGATTCCGCTGATCACCGCCGGTTACGGCCGCAGCGAGAGCCAGGACGGCGGCGTCTTCAAGTGGAACTTCCCCCTGATCGGCACCTACTGGATGGCGGCCGATGTGCTGATCCAGCATCTGGCCAAGAAGGAAGGCGGCTTCGACAAGCTCAAGGGCAAGAAGATCACCCTGGTCTATCACGACAGCCCCTATGGCAAGGAGCCCATCCCCCTGCTGCAGGAGCGCAGCAAGATGCATGGCTTCGAGCTGAACGCGATTCCGGTCACCCACCCCGGTGTGGAGCAGAAGTCGGCCTGGCTGCAGATCCGCCAGCAGCGCCCCGACTATGTGCTGCTCTGGGGCTGGGGCGTGATGAACACCACCTCGCTCAAGGAGGCCCAGGCCACCGGCTATCCGCGCGAGAAGATGTTCGGCGTCTGGTGGGCCGGCGCCGAGCCCGATGTCAAGGACGTGGCCGAAGGTGCCAAGGGCTATAGCGCCCTGACCATGCAGCACGGCGTGCACCCCGATGCCAAGGTGACCCAGGACATCCTCAAGCTGGTCCATGGCAAGGGCCAGGGCACCGGTCCCAAGGAAGAAGTGGGCCAGGTGCTCTATATGCGCGGCATGATCTCCGCGATGCTGGCCGTGGAGGGCGTCAAGCGTGCCCAGGAGCGCTTCGGCAAGGGCAAGGTCATGACGGGTGAGCAGGTGCGCTGGGGTCTGGAGAACCTGGCCCTGGATCAGAAGAAGCTGGACGGCCTGGGCTTTGCCGGCGTGATGCGCCCGGTCTCCACCTCCTGCGCCGACCATATGGGCTCGGCCTGGGCGCGGGTGCAGACCTGGGACGGCAAGAAGTGGGCCTTCAGCTCCGACTGGTACCAGGCCGACGAGATGATCCTCAAGCCCATGGTCAAGCAGGCCGCCGACAAGTACGCCGCCGAGAAGAAGCTGGAGCGCCGCACGCCAGCGGATTGCCAGAGCTGATGTTCTGAGTGGCCGAGGGGACTCCGGCGGAGTCCTCTTGCGAGCGCCGCGTGCGGCGTTCGCAAGAATCAAAGGGGCAAGTCATGAGTAGCAATGTGCTTCTGAACGTCAACGGCATCGAGGTGATCTACAACCATGTGATCCTGGTGCTCAAGGGCGTATCCCTGCAGGTGCGCGAGGGCGGCATCGTGGCCCTGCTGGGCGGCAATGGCGCGGGCAAGACCACCACGCTGCGGGCCGTCTCCAATCTGCTGGCCGGCGAGCGCGGTGAGGTGACCAAGGGCAGCATCGAGCTGCGCGGCGAGCGCATCGAGAAGCTCACGACCTCGGACATGGTGGAGCGTGGCGTGATCCAGGTGATGGAGGGGCGGCATTGCTTTGCCCACCTCAGCATCGAGGAGAACCTGCTCACCGGCGCCTACACCCGCAAGGACGGCAAGGCCGCGGTGGCGGCCACGCTGGAGAAGGTCTACAACTACTTTCCACGCCTGAAGACGCGGCGGACGTCGCAGGCGGCCTACACCTCGGGCGGCGAGCAGCAGATGTGCGCCATCGGCCGCGCCTTGATGGCCAACCCGCGCATGGTGCTGCTGGATGAGCCTTCTATGGGCTTGGCGCCGCAAATCGTTGAAGAGGTGTTCGAGATCGTCAAAGACCTCAACAGCAAGGAAGGTGTGACCTTTTTGCTGGCCGAGCAGAACACCAATATGGCGCTGCGTTATGCCGACTACGGCTACATCCTGGAGAGCGGCCGGGTGGTCATGGATGGTGAGGCCCAGGCGCTGCGCGAGAACGAGGACGTCAAGGAGTTCTACCTCGGCACCGGTGGCGGTGATCGCAAGAGCTTCAAGGACGTCAAGAGCTACAAGCGCCGCAAGCGCTGGCTGGCCTGAACCATGGGTACGCCTGTTTCCTTTCAATTCAGAAGTCCGGCCATGAATGAAGACGCCTTCTTCGCCCTCCCGCCCTTCAAGGCCGAGGAGGCCTTGCTGACGCTCAAGCGCAATCTGCGCGACCTGCGCTCACTGGAGGC
>NZ_JBKCLH010000065.1:0-10407 GCF_046300915.1 Roseateles sp.
CAACCCCGCCGCCCGGGGCCCGGGGGGGGGGGGCCAGGGGCCCCCGGCCGCCGGAGCGGCCGCGCCCGACGACGGTTTCAGGATTTACTTATTTGCCTTCTGGAAGCGCTCCAGCTGCTCGTTGCCGCGCTTGACGGCAGCGTCCAGACCTTCCTTGGCGCTCTTCTTGCCGGCCCAGACCTGCTCCATTTCCTCATCGATGATGGTGCGGATCTGAACGAAGTTGCCCAGGCGGATGCCGCGCGACTTGTCGGTGGTCTTGCGGATCATCTGCTCGACCGAGACATCGGTGCCGGGGTTGGCCTTGTAGAAGCCGCTCTTCTCGGTCATCTGGTAGGAAGCCATCGTCAGCGGCAGGTAGCCGGTGCGCTGGTGGCTCTTGGCAGCTTCCTCAACCTTGGACAGGTGAGCGAAGAACTGGGCCACGCCCTTGTACTCCTCGGCCTTCTTGCCGGACATGACCCACAGGCTGGCGCCGCCGATCACGGTGTTCTGCGGTGCACCGGCCACATCGTGGTAGTAGGGCAGGGTGGAGATGCCGAAGGCGAACTTGGCATTGCGCTTGGTGTTGCCGTACAGGGCCGAGGAGCCGGTGGTCATGGCGCACTCACCCGACACATAGGTGGCGTCGGCCGAGTTGCCGCGGCCCTTGTAGACGAACAGGCCCTGCTTGGCCATGTTCGACAGGTTCTCGATGTGGCGCACGTGCAGGGGCGAGTTGAAGGCCAGGCGCGTGTCGGTGCCGCCGAAGCCATTGCCCTTGGTGGCGAATTCCACGTTGTGCCAGGCGGAGAAGCTCTCCAGCTGGGTCCAGCTCTGCCAGCGGGTGGTGAACGGGCACTTGTGGCCGCTGGCCTTCAGCTTGGCGGCCACCAGGGCCACTTCAGACCAGGTCTTGGGCGGCTGGTTGGGGTCAACACCGGCAGCCTTCAGCGCGTCCTTGTTGTAGTGCAGGACGGTGGTCGAGCTGTTGAAGGGGAAGCTCAGCATCTGGCCGTTGGGGGCGGTGTAGTAACCGGCCACGGCAGGCACATAGGCCTTGGGATCGAAAGCCACGCCGGCCTTCTTCATCACCTCGCCCACGGGCACGATGGCGCCCTTGCTGGCCATCATGGTGGCGGTACCGACCTCGAAGACCTGCAGCACATGCGGCGCATTGCCGGCGCGGAAGGCGGCGATGGCGGCGGTCATGGACTCGTCGTAGCTGCCCTTGAAGGTCGGAACGATCTTGTAGTCCTTCTGGCTCGCATTGAAGTCCTTGGCGAGGTCATTGACCCATTCACCCAGGGCGCCACCCATGGAGTGCCACCACTGGATTTCGGTCTGGGCCTGGACGTTGCTCGCAAGACCGGCGGCCAGCAGAGTGGCGGCCAGTTGCAGGGACTTGGTCTTGATCATTGTCGGGGGTGCTCCGTAATTCGAAGTAACTTGGTTGCCGGCAATCGGACTTTTGCGGCTGCGCGCAGCCTATTTGACAATTGTGACAGCCATGTTGTGACATGGACGCGACATGGGGGCAATAGGGCCGGGCCCTGGCCTGGTGCCGAAATCGGCTGTAATTCGTGCGCGAATGCGTCATCTTGGTGCGATTTGGCGGCAGGAACAAAGGCCTATGCCACGGCGGGCATGCTGCGCTGCGGTAGGATTTGCAGCCTGACGCCTGGGAGTGACGCGTGCTCCAGTGCCAGGGGCCACAAGCCCCGCGGCGTCTGCCCCACCCGCCTGCCAAATTCCAGCTCGCCGGAAGTCCCTGAGGGATTGCCAGCCAACCGAGGGTGCGCACAGCGCCCGGTCGCCATGAATGCACCGCATCAGCCGATGCCTGTTCCCGCCGCCCTTGCCAGCTCGCTGGCGCCAGAGCATGTCAGCGACGCGCCGCGTCTGCGCGAGATCCCCTACAACTACACCTCCTTCTCCGACCGGGAGATCGTGATCCGCCTGCTCGGGTCCCGGGCCTGGGAGCTGCTGAACCAGCTGCGCCAGGAGCGCCGCACCGGCCGCTCCGCCCGCATGCTCTACGAGGTGCTGGGCGATATCTGGGTGGTGCAGCGCAACCCCTATCTGCAGGACGATCTGCTGGACAACCCCAAGCGCCGCGCCCAGCTGGTCGAGGCCCTGGAGCATCGACTGGCCGAGGTGCAAAAGCGCCGCGACCCCGGCACCGACCCCCAGCGCGACGCCCTGGTGGGCGAGCTGCTGAGTGCCGCGCGCAGCGCGGTGCAGGAATTCGCCAGCCTGTTCGAGCGCACGGCCGAGCTGCGCCGCCGCAGCGTCAAGCTGCTGGGTCGCCACACGGCCAAGGACAATATCAAGTTCGACGGCATGGCCCGGGTGGCCCATGTCACCGACGCCACCGACTGGCGCGTCGAGTACCCCTTTGTGGTGCTGACCCCGGACACCGAGGCCGAGATGGCCCAGCTGGTCAAGGGCTGCATCGAGCTGGGTCTGACCATCATCCCGCGCGGCGGCGGCACCGGCTACACCGGCGGCGCCGTGCCCCTGGTCTGGAACAGCGCCGTCATCAACACCGAGAAGCTCGAGGCCCTGCGCGGCGTGGAGATGCTGCAGCTGCCGGGCCTGGACCGCCCCGTGGCCACCATCTTCAGCGAGGCCGGCGTGGTCACGCAGCGCGTGGCCGACCTGGCCGAGCAGCATGGCTTTGTGTTCGCGGTGGACCCCACCTCGGCCGAGGCCAGCTGCATCGGCGGCAATATCGCCATGAATGCCGGCGGCAAGAAGGCCGTGCTCTGGGGCACGGCCCTGGACAATCTGGCCTCCTGGCGCATGGTCACGCCCGAGGCCAAGTGGCTGGAGGTGCATCGCCTGAACCACAATCTGGGCAAGATCCATGATGTGGAAGTGGCCAGCTTCGAGCTGCGCTACTTCGATGCCTCGGGCAAGAAGCTGGAGCGCACGGAGCGCCTGGACATTCCCGGCCGCGTCTTCCGCAAGGAAGGCCTGGGCAAGGACGTCACCGACAAGTTCCTGGCCGGCTTGCCCGGCATCCAGAAGGAAGGCTGCGACGGCCTGATCACCAGCGCGCGCTGGGTGGTGCACAAGATGCCCGCCCACACCCGCACGGTCTGCCTGGAGTTCTTTGGCAACCCCAAGGACTGCGTGCCCTCCATCGTGGACATCAAGGACTTCATGTTCGCGGAGGCCAAGAAGCCCGGCGGCGCCATCCTGGCCGGCCTGGAGCATCTGGACGACCGCTATCTGAAGGCCGTGGGCTATGCCACCAAGAGCAAGCGCGGTGGCCTGCCCAAGATGGTGCTGATCGGCGACATCGTGGGCGACGAGGCCGACGCCGTGGCCCGTGCCACCTCCGAGGTGGTGCGCCTGGCCAATGGCCGCTCGGGCGAGGGCTTTGTGGCCATCAGCGCCGACGCGCGCAAGAAGTTCTGGCTGGACCGCAAGCGCACGGCTGCCATCTCCAAGCACACCAATGCCTTCAAGATCAATGAAGACGTGGTGATCCCGCTGGAGCGCATGGGCGAGTACACCCTGGGCATCGAGCGCATCAATATCGAGCTGAGCCTGCGCAACAAGCTGGCCCTGGTGGACGCGCTGACCGCCTGGTTCGAGCGCGGCAATCTGCCCCTGGGTCGCAGCGACGACGCTGGCGAGATCCCCAGTGCCGAGCTGCTGGAAGACCGCCTGCAGCAGGCTCTGAGCCTGCTGGCCGAGGTGCGGGCCCTCTGGCAGGGCTGGATGGAGGGGCTGGATCTGCCCCGCGGCGAGGAACGCTCCTTCTTCGACCAGCTGCAGGACCACAGCCTGCGCGCCTCCTGGAAGACGCAGATCCTCAAGCCCCTGCAAAGCATCTTTGCGGGGGGCGCTTTCGCGCCCATCGTGGACGAGGCCAGGCGCATCCACAAGGAGGTGCTGCGCGGCCGCGTCTGGGTGGCCCTGCACATGCACGCCGGCGACGGCAATGTGCACACCAATATCCCGGTCAACTCCGACAACTACGAGATGCTGCAGACGGCCCATGAGGCCGTGGCCCGCATCATGAAGCTGTCGCGCTCGCTGGGTGGCGTGATCTCGGGCGAGCATGGCATTGGCATCACCAAGCTGGAGTTCCTCTCCGGGGCCGAGCTGGCGCCCTTCGCCGACTACAAGGCGCGCATCGACCCCGAGGGGCGCTTCAACAAGGGCAAGCTGCTGCGGCCCGAGGCCTCCACCCATGGCACCTTTGCCGATCTGACCAATGCCTACACCCCGAGCTTCGGGCTGATGGGGCATGAGTCCCTGATCATGCAGCAGAGCGATATCGGCGCCATTGCCGACAGCGTCAAGGACTGCCTGCGCTGCGGCAAGTGCAAGCCGGTCTGCGCCACCCATGTGCCGCGCGCCAATCTGCTCTACAGCCCGCGCAACAAGATCCTGGCCACCTCGCTGCTGGTGGAGGCCTTCCTCTACGAGGAGCAGACGCGCCGCGGCGTCTCGATCAAGCACTGGCAGGAGTTCGAGGACGTGGCCGACCACTGCACGGTCTGCCACAAATGCGCCAGCCCCTGCCCGGTCAAGATCGACTTTGGCGACGTGACCATGAATATGCGCAACCTCTTGCGCAAGATGGGCCAGAAGAGCTTCCGCCCCGGCAATGCCGCGGCCATGCTCATGCTCAACGCCACCAATCCTGAGACCATCAAGCTGGCGCGCAGCGCCATGGTGGGCGTGGGCTTCAAGGCGCAGCGTCTGGCGCATGACCTGCTCAAGGGCTTTGCCAAGAAGCAGACGGCGGCGCCGCGCGCCACCGTGGGCACCGCGCCCATCAAGGAGCAGGTGATTCACTTCATCAACAAAAAGCTCCCCGGCGGCCTGCCCAAGAAGACCGCCCGCGCCCTGCTGGACATCGAGGACAAGGACTACGTCCCCATCATCCGCAACCCCCAGGCCACCACGGCCGAGACCGAGGCGGTGTTCTACTTCCCCGGCTGCGGCTCCGAGCGTCTGTTCAGCCAGGTGGGCCTGGCCACCCAGGCCATGCTCTGGCATGCCGGCGTGCAGACCGTGCTGCCCCCGGGCTATCTGTGCTGCGGCTATCCGCAGCGCGGCTCGGGCCAGTTCGACAAGGCCGAGAAGATCATCACCGACAACCGGGTGCTCTTCCACCGCGTGGCCAACACCCTGAACTACCTGGACATCAAGACCGTGGTCGTGTCCTGCGGCACCTGCTACGACCAGCTGCAGGGCTATGAGTTCGACAAGATCTTCCCCGGCTGCCGCATCGTGGACATCCACGAGTACCTGCTGGAGAAGGGCATCACCCTCGAATCCAAGCAGGCCTATCTCTATCACGACCCCTGCCACAGCCCCATGAAGCTGCAGGAGCCCATGAAGACGGTCAAGGCCCTGGTCGGCCCCGAGGTGGTGAAGAGCGAGCGCTGCTGCGGCGAGAGCGGCACCCTGGGCGTGACCCGGCCCGACATCTCCACCCAGATCCGCTTCCGCAAGGAGGAGGAGCTGCGCAAGACCGAGAGCCAGCTGCGCGAGAGCGGCAAGGTGGGCGCCCAGGAGAACCTCAAGATCCTGACCAGCTGCCCCAGCTGCCTGCAGGGCCTGAACCGCTACGGCAACGATCTGCAGAACGGCCTGCTGGAGGCCGACTACATCGTGGTCGAGATGGCGCGCCAGATCCTGGGGGAGAACTGGATGCCCGAGTACGTGGAGCGCGCCAACCAGGGCGGCATTGAGCGCGTGCTGGTGTGACGTATGCCGCAGCGCCTGTCAAAGGGCGCTGGTAATCTGCGGGGGTCGCAGTACAGAACAAGCAGGTCCAGCATGACAGCCCATTCCGCCAAGGTCGGTCTCGACCAGCGTCGCGGTTTGCTGCTCGCCGCCCTTGGGGCACTTGCCGCCCCGCATCTTGCCCTGGCGAGCTCGGAACGCTTCAAGGTGGCCCTGATCCTCAAGGCCATGCGCAATGAATTCTTCATGCTGATGGGCGAGGGGGCTCGCGCGCATCAGGCGCGGCGCAAGTCCGACTACGAACTCACGGTTGAGGGTATCGACGGCGAGACCGATGTGGCCACCCAGGAGCGCCTGGTGGCCAAGGCCATCGAGCGGCGGGTGCAAGCGCTGGTGATCGTGCCGGCGGACTCCAATGCCCTGCTGCCCGTGCTGCTCAAGGCGCTCAAGGCCGGCCTGCTGGTCGTCAATCTGGACAACAAGCTGGATGATCGCGCCCTGACCACGGCCGGCGTCAGCATTCCCTTCGTGGGCCCCAGCAATTTTCTGGGCAGTCGCACCGTGGGCGAGCATGTGGCCAAGCAGCTGCCGCGCGGCAGCGCGGTGGGCATCATCGAGGGGCCGCCGGGCTCCATCAATGCCAAGTCGCGCAGCGACGGTTTCCGTGCCGCCATTTCCGCTACCGGCCTGCGGCTGGCGGCGGTTCGTTCCGGTTTCTGGACCCGCGAACTGGGCCACGCCGCTGCGCTTGAGCTGCTGCGCCTGGCGCCCGACATCAAGGCCCTCATGTGTGGCAATGACAATATGGCCCTGGGGGCGGTGCAGGCCCTGAAGGAACTCAAGCGCAGCGCCGATGTGCTGGTCTCGGGCTATGACAACATCCCGTCCATCCGACCGCTGATTGCCCAGGGCGCCGTTGTGGCCACGGTGGACCAGTTTCCGGCCAAGCAGGCCGAGTACGCGCTCGACGTCGTGCTCAAGGCCTTGCAAACGGGGACCCGCCAGGCCGAACTGCCCAACATCATCCAGTCGCCGGTCCAGCTGGTCACCCGGACATGAGTCTCCTCGGGCGCCTGATCGGCTCCGCGGCGCTGCTGGGTGTGCTGTCGTCTCCGGCATGCGCTGCGCAACAACTCCAGATCTTCGCGGAAGCGGACCCCCCCTTCATCGAGCTGCGCGATGGCCGGCCTGGCGGCCCCTATATCGAGGCCTTGCAAGCCCTGCTCCAGGCCCATGGCGTGAGCCTGCGCGTGACCCTCATGCCCAGGCGGCGCATCGCTGCCACCCTGCCCAACAGTCCCGGCAGCTGCGGCCTGGCGCTGAACTTTTCGCCCGGCGAGGCTGAGACCATCAGCTATGTGGCCCGGGTGGCTCCGGTGAAACTGGCCGTCTACGCCCTGAAGGGCGCGCCGCCGGTGCGCAATATCGAGGACCTGCGGCCCTACCGGGTGGGGGCCGTTGAAATCGCGGATCTGAGTGACCTGCTCGGCGCCGCTGATATCGGCTACGAGCCCGTCTCCCCCGTGGCCCAGCGTGTCGGCATGCTGCAGCGCAAGCGCTTCGACTACCTGCTCAGCGACGAGCGGCCGGGCATGCTGGAGGGCCAGGGCGAGCCTCAGGTGCAGCGCGTCTTTGTGCTGGCGCAGGTGGACCGCTGGCTGGCCTGCCACCCCGGTCTTGCTCCCGCCCTGCTGGGCAGCTTGCGCCAGGCCCTGCAAGAGGGCTTGTTCGCCGAGTCCGTGCGCCCGGTCTGGGCACGGGCTGGCCTGGGTCGCTACTACGAGCGGGTGCGGCAGGAGTGGGAGCTGATTCCCAAGCCCCCCGCCGGCTACGTTCCCCGCAGACCGCGCTGACCAGGGCCTGCGCCGCCCGCTCCCGCTCAGTCCGCCGACAGCTTGCGCTCCCGGATCAGGGCATGCCAGCTGCGCTGCTCCTGCTCGATGAAGCGCGCCAGGCTGGCCGCGTCGCTCGGGGCCACCTCCAGCCCGAAGTCCTCCAGCTTGGCCCGGACCTCGGGCGTGCTGATGGCCTTGTGCATCTCGGCCGTCAGGCGCTGCACGATGGGCTCGGGCGTTCCCTTGGGCACGAACAGGCCCTGCCAGGCCGCCACATCCACGCCCTTGAGTCCCAGCTCCTGCATGGTGGGCACCTCGGGCAGGGTGGCAATGCGGCGCGGGCTCAGCACCGCCAGGGCCTTGAGCTTGCCCGAGCGGATGTGGGGCAGGCCGGCGGCCGTGTCCAGAATGCCCATGGGCACCACGCCCGCGATCAGGTCCTGGGTGGAGAAGGCCGTGCCGCGGTAGGGCACATGCACGATGAAGCTGCTGCTGCGCTCCTTCACCAGCTCCATGGCCAGATGGTGCGGGCTGCCCACGCCGGGTGAGGCATAGCTGTACTTGCCCGGGTTCTTCTTGACCTCGGCCAGCCACTGCGCGCCCGAGCTGAAGCCCGCCGCCGGATTGACCACCAGGATCAGCGGGAATCGCGCCATAAAGCCCACCGGCGCCAGATCGCTGGGCGCATAGGGCAGCTTCTTGTACATGGCGCTGTTGAAGACCATGGCCCCGTTGTCCCCGGTGGCGATGGTGTAGCCGTCGGCGGCGGACTTGGCGGCCGCATCGGTGCCGATGATGCCGGCCGCCCCGGGGCGGTTCTCGATCACCAGGGTCTGGCCCAGCTGCCGGCCCAGCTGTGGCGCCAGCTGGCGCGCCAGGAAGTCCGAGCCGCCGCCCGCCGGGTAGGCCACGATCCAGCGTATGGGCTTGCTGGGCCAGGCCGCCTGCGCCTGGCTGGCCGCGGGCAGCAGGCCGGCCATCAGGGCGGCGCCCAGGGCCAGCAGGGTGCCGCGACGGGCCGCGGACGGGGAGGGGGCAAAGCGATGTGTGGCACTCATGCGGTTCCAGTCCTCATGCAGTCATCATGCGAATAGCGAATACAGTGAGCTCATCTTAGATCTGCATCCCGGCCCCATGACATCCGTACCGACCCCTTGCCCCCTGTGTCAGGACAGCGGCGGTCTGCTCATCGCACAGACCCCGTCCTGGCGCGTCGTGCGCGTCACCGATACCCCCGCCTTTCCCGCCTTCTACCGCCTGATCTGGAACGCCCATGTGGCCGAGTTCAGCGATCTCGCCCCCGCCGAACGCCAGGACTGCATGGAGACCGTGGCCCGCATCGAGCAGCTGCTGCGCCAGCAGCTGCGGCCCAGCAAGATCAATCTGGCCAGCCTGGGCAATGTGGTGCCGCATCTGCACTGGCATGTGATCGCCCGCTTCGAGGACGACAGCCATTTCCCCAACCCCATCTGGGGCCAGGCCTTGCGCGAGCCGCGCGTGGACCCTGCGCTGGACCTGGACGCGCTGGACCGGGCCCTGCGCGCAGCCCTGGGGTAAGTCCGCCTGTCAGGTCTTGCAGGGTGGGCGATTGGCGCACGAACAGCCTTCCTACACTGCGCCGACATCGCGACGGCCGCATCAGGTCGGCGCGATGCCGGCCCCCTGAGCACCCTGCCGGGGGCTGGACGGCCGGCGGTCCACGCGACCGCCGTTTTCATCCCGGTGGGCACGGAATCCCGCCGGGCGCTCATCTGGAGACCTCAGCATGTTGCGTTTGAAATCCACCGGCGCCTTCCTGGCGCTGGGCATGGTTGCCCTCAGCCCCGCCCTGGCCGGCATCTCGGCCCAGGACATCGACAAAGCCGCAGAACCCGCGCACACCGAGCGCAGCGACCGCCTCATCATCAAGTACCGCGACGGCAGCACCCTGGTGCAGCAGTCCGGCGGCGGCATGGCCCTGCAGGCCCGTAGCGTGGCCGCCGATCGCCTTGAAAGCCGTGCCGCCCGTGCCCAGAGCCTGGCCGCGCCCCTGGGGGCCCAGCTCCGCGTGCTGCGGCAGATGGGCACCGGCGCCCATGTCTTCAAGCTCGACCGCGCCCTCAGCCTGGAGCAGTTGCGCCAGCTCTCGGCCCAGCTCAAGGCGGCCGATGTCGATATCGAATATGCCGAGCCCGACCGCATGATGTACCCGCTGCTCACCCCCAATGACAGCAGCTACGCCTCGCAGTGGGATCTGTTCGAGGCCACCGGCGGCATCCGCGCCCCCGCTGCCTGGGACCGTGCCACCGGCACGGGCGTGGTCGTAGCCGTCATCGACACCGGCATCCGGCCCCATGCCGACCTGGCCGGCCAGACCGTGGCCGGCTACGACATGATCACCCAGACCTCCATCGCCAACGATGGCAACGGCCGCGACGCCGATGCCAGCGACCCCGGCGACTGGACCGCCGCGGGCGAATGCGGCGTGGGCCGCCCGGCCACCAACTCCAGCTGGCATGGCACCCATGTGGCCGGCACCATCGCCGCCAAGACCAACAACGCTCTGGGCATCGCCGGCATTGCCTTCAATGCCAAGGTGCAGCCCATTCGCGTGCTGGGCAAGTGCGGCGGCTACACCTCGGACATTGCCGACGGCATCACCTGGGCTTCGGGCGGCAACGTGGCCGGCGCCCCGGCCAACACCACACCCTCCAAGGTGCTCAACCTCTCCCTGGGCGGCGGCGGTGCCTGCGACACCACCACCCAGAACGCTGTCAATGGCGCCCGAAGCCCAGGTGATGCCGTCGGCAATGTCCGAGGTGTAGCCGCCGCACTTGCCCAGCACGCGAATGGGCTGCACCTTGGCATTGAAGGCAATGCCGGCGATGCCCAGAGCGTT
>NZ_JBKCLH010000066.1:0-4756 GCF_046300915.1 Roseateles sp.
GCTGGGGGCCCTGGCCGCCCTGGGCGTGCATCGCCTGCTGCGACGCTGAGCCCCCTTGACCGGCGTGGGGGCCGGACAGCGGCGACACTAGAGCCCCGTCTTTCCCCCACCGCCCGGATTTCCGCTCTTGCACGCCCCGCCCGCCTCCTCTGCGCCCCAGCCCGCGCCCCTGCTCAGCACCCTGGCCAATGGCCTGCGCCTGGTCGCCATACCCATGCCCTGGCGCGCCACGGTCAGCCTCTCGGTCTTCGTGCGCACCGGCAGCCTGCATGAGCAGCTGCCCCGGCTCAATGGCATCAGCCATGTGGTGGAGCACATGGCCTTCAAGGGCACGGCCACGCGGGACTGCCAGCGCATCAATCTGGACGCCGAGGCCCTGGGCGCCGATGTCAACGCCCACACGGACAAGGACCACACGGCCTTCCATATCGAGGGCCTGCCCGAGGATCTGCCGGCCTTTGTGGACCTGCTGGCCGACATCGTGCTCAACCCCAGCTTTCCCGAGGAGGAGCTGGCACGCGAGCTGCGCGTGATCGAGCAGGAGTACAACGAGTACGAGGAAGACCCCTCGGCCCTGGCCTTCCGCCTGTTCGACCAGGCCTGCTACGGCAGCCGCCACCCGGCCGGTCGCCCCATCATTGGCACGCGCGCCAACATACGGCGCTTCAAGCGCCGGGACCTGCTGGACTATGTGGGGCGCCAGTACAGCGCCTGCAATGTGGTGATTGGCGTGGCGGGCCCGCTGGATGAGCGCCGGTTCGAGGCCTTGCGGCGCCAGATCGAAGCGCAAACCGGCTTTGGCGCCATGCCAGCCGGCACGCCCAACCTGATCGAGCAGCCGGCCTGGCAGGGCGGCCTGAAGGCAAGGCGCCTGGCCGGCAGCGGCCAGACCCAGCTGGTGCTGGGCTTTGCGGCGCCGGCACTGCCCGAGGGCGAGGCGCGCACCCTGCCGCATGTGCTGGCGGCGGCCCTGCTGGGCGAGGGCATGAGCTCGCCCCTGCTGGACGAGATCCGCGAGCGCCGCGGCCTGGCCTACAACGCGGGCTGCGCCGCCGATATCTGGCCGCATGGCGGCCAGTTCGTGATCGATGCCGCCACCTCGCCGGAGCAGGCGGTGGAGCTGCTGGAGGCGGTGCATGCGCTCTTGCGCCGCCACGCCGACGGGGCCGACCAAGAGGTGGCGCTGGAGCGCGCGCGGCGCCAGCTGAGGGTGCGTGCGCTGCGGGGCCTGGAGCAGCCCTCGCGCCGGCTGGAGGCGGCCGCTCAGGACCTCTTCACTTTCAGCCGCCTGCGCGACACCCAGGACTGGCTGCGCCATCTGGACGCGGTGACGCCGGCCCAGGTGCGCGCCGTGTTCGAGGCCATGCAGGAACAAAACCGCGCCCGGCCCGCCCTGGCGCTGGCCGGCAGCGTGCCAGCCAAGGCGCGCGAACGCGCGGCGGCCCTGTTCGGACTGGGTGAGCAGGCATGATGACACCGCAAGACCTGACCCCGGAGCCCGGCCTGAGCTTTGTGCGCGGCGGCGAGGGGCGCGGCAAGACCCGGCTGCTGGCCCCGCTGGCGGCACAGGCCGCGGCCAAGGGCCGCAGCGTCTGGCTGGAGCAGCCGGCGGACGCACGGCACGACGCGGTGCTGGCGCGGGACTGGCTGGCGCAGCGGCAGGGCGAGCGCTGGAGCCCGGCGGTGGCGGCGGCCCTGGTCGAGGCCTTGGCGCTGGCGGAGCATCTGGACAAGCCGCTGTACATGCTTTCCGCCGGCTCCCGGCGCAAGCTGGGGCTGGTGGGCGCGGCCGCCAGCGGCGCAGCGCTGACCCTGCTGGAGACGCCCTAGGCGGCGCTGGATGGCCGCTCGGCGCGCGTGCTCACCGAGCTGCTGGCCGAGGCGGCCGAGGGCCGGGAGCGCGCCTGGGTGCTGGCCGATTACGAGCTGCCGGCCGGGCTGACGGGCGTGCGCCTGGCGGCCAGCGTGGACCTGGGCGACTGAAGCCGGCCGGCGCTCAGCCCGGCTGGCGCAAGAGATTGGACAGCTCCACCGCGGACTTGACGTTCATCTTCTCGAACACCCGCGCGCGGTGGACCTCGACGGTGCGCACGCTGATGTGCAGCTGGTCGGCGATCAGCTTGTTGGGCAGGCCCTGGATGACCAGGTTCATGACCTCGCGCTCGCGTTCGGTGAGATCGCCCATGCGCGAGGCCAGCTGACCGCGCGAGGTGCGCGCGGCAATGGCTTCAGCACTCAGGGCCAGGGCCTGCTCCACCCGGTCCACCAGGGCGTTGTCGGAGAAGGGCTTCTCCACGAAGTCGAAGGCGCCGCGCTTGACCGCGGCCACGGCCGTGGGCACATCGCCATGACCGGTCAGGAAGATCACCGGCAGCGAGGCGGCCAGGCCGCGCTCGATCAGGCGCTCGAACAGGGCCAGGCCGCTCATGCCGGGCATGCGCACGTCCAGCAGCAGGCAGCTGGGCGCGTCGGGCCAGCCCTCGCCATGGCCGGGGCGGGCGTCCAGCATGGCCTCGAAGGCCTCGGCGCTGGGAAAGCCCTCGGAGAGCAGGCGGCGCGAGCGCAGCAGCCAGGCCAGGGCGTCGCGCACCACCTCCTCGTCATCGACGAGGTACACCATCGGCAGCTTGACCGTTGTCTGTTGCATGCGGGTCTGTCTCCTGCGGGATCGGGTCGGGCGCACGGCCGATGGCGGCGCCACCGGCGGGATTATCGGCGGGCAGGGTGAAGCGGAACTCGGTGCCGCGGCCCTCGGCCACCGGGCTCGTGAAGTCCATGGCTCCACCATGCTGCTCCACCACCGTGCGGCACAGGCTCAGGCCCAGGCCCATGCCCTCGCTGCGGGTGGTGAAGAAGGGCGTGAAGAGCTGCTTGGCCACGCCAGGCTCGATGCCGGGACCGCGGTCGATGATGGCAAAGCTGACCCAGCGCGGGCCGGCGCGGCGCACGCGCAAGAGCAGCACCCGCTCGGCCAGGGGCGTGGCCGGGTCCATGGCCTGGATGCCGTTGCGCGTGAGGTTGAGCAGCACCTGCTCGACCATGGTGCGGTCGCAGCGCAGGCGCGGCGGCGGCTGCTCGATGTCCAGATCGATGCGCGCCCCGCTCTTGCGGGCCTGCAGGCGCACCAGGGGCAGCACGGCCTCCAGCACCTGGTCGGCACCGACGGACTCGCGCGCCTGCTCGCGGCGGCGCACGAAGTCGTGCACGCTCTTGATCACGCGGCCGGCCCGCTCGGCCTGCTCGGCGATGCGGGTGACGGCCTGGCGCACCATGGCGGGGGTCTGCGGGTCCTCGGCCTCGCGCGTCATCAGGTTCAGCGAGGCCGTGGCATAGCTGGCAATGGCGGCCAGGGGCTGGTTGAGCTCGTGGCTGAGCAGGGAGGCCATCTCGCCCACGGTGGCCAGACGGGCCGTGGCCTGCAGACGCTCCTGCTGCTGGCGCGAGAGCTCCTCCATCTTGCGCTGGCCGCTCACGTCCAGCACCGCGCTCATCCAGCCGGTCTGCTGGCCCTGGGCGCTGACCAGGGGGGCCTCGTAGATCATCACCGGAAAGCGCTCGCCGCTGCGGCGCATGAACACGGTCTCGAAGCCCTGGCGCTCCTGGCCGGCCTCCCAGCGCTCGACCCGGCTGCCGTGGCGGCGCCAGTACTCGTCCACATGCTCGGGCGGCCAGTAGGGCGGAGCTTCGGGCGGCGCACCACGGCCCAGCAGCGCCTCGCGCTCGAAGCCCACCAGCTTGCAGAAGGCGGGGTTCACATAGGTGATGCGGCCCTCCATATCGCGGGCACGCAGGCCCGTGATCAGGGAGTTTTCCATGGCCTGCCGAAAGCTCAACGACTCGGCCAGCGCATGCTCGGCAAAGGCGCGGCGGCGACCGTCGCGTGCCAGCAGCAGCACCACGCCGAACAGCGCCAGCGACAGGCCCAGCACCAGGGCCGTGGCCAGATTGGGAATGAGCTGGGGGCGACCGCTGGCACTGTCCACGCGCAGCTGCAGGGCCTGGCCCGGCAGATCCACCACACGCTCGGCGATATAGACCCCGGCGCCCCGGCTCAGGCCCACCCGGGCCAGGCGGGTGCCATCCCCCTCCACAAAGGAGATCTCGTAGCCACGCAGCAGCTCGCCGGGCACCGAGGCCTCCAGCAGCTGGCGCAGACCCACGGTCGCCACCAGAAAGTACTGCAGCTCACCGGCGCGCAGCTGGGGCAGGCACAGGTCCAGCACCTCCTGGCCATCGCCGCCGGGCAGGGGCACGAAGTAGCTGCGCGAGTAGATCTGCGAGCCGTGACGCAGGGCGGCGGTGCAAGCCAGATCGGTCTCCAGCTGCAGCTGTGCGCGCGGGATCTGGACAAAGAGCGGCGCGGAATAGGGCGAGTTGGCGCTGTCCTGGATCTCGCGCTGCGCATCGCGCAGCTCCAGCCGCAGCAGCGGGCGGGTGCGGCGCAGCAGCTCGGTGGCGTCATCGCGCCAGCGCGGGTCCTGCCGGCTTTGCCAGAGCAGGGACTGCAGGCCTTGCAGATCGCGCCCCGCCAGCTGCTTGGCCCGCACCGCAACCTCGGCCGCCGCCAGTTCCACCTGCTCCTGGGCGCGCGAGGACTCGTAGCTCAGCGTCAGCAGCACCAGCAGGGTCTGGGCCACCAGCAGCAGGGCCACGAGGGCGCCCCACAGCAGGGCGCGGCGCCAGCGCCGCCAGCCCCGCAGCACGGGCGGCGAGGGCGGAGGCGGCGGGGGTGAAAGTTCGGTCAGCGGGGCATCCA
>NZ_JBKCLH010000067.1:0-2803 GCF_046300915.1 Roseateles sp.
CAATTTCCGCCCGACACAAGCCCGACTAGCTGTAGCTCGAATGCGCTCTCCCTCAGTCGCCGGACACCAACATCCCCCGCTCCTCGATGAAACGCACCACCTCGGCCACACCGGCCAGGGTCTTGAGGTTGCTCATCACGAAAGGCTTGCTGGCGCCGCGCATGCGGCGGGTGTCGGCTTCCATGATGTCGAGGTTGGCGCCGACATGCGGGGCCAGATCGGTCTTGTTGATGACGAAGAGATCGCTCTTGGTGATGCCCGGGCCGCCCTTGCGCGGGATCTTTTCCCCGGCGGCGACGTCAATGACGTAGATGGTCAGGTCGCTCAGTTCGGGGCTGAAGGTGGCGGCCAGGTTGTCGCCGCCGGACTCAACGAAGACCACATCGGCGTCGGGGAACTGCGCCAGCATGCGGTCGATCGCCTCCAGATTGATGGAGCAATCTTCGCGGATGGCGGTGTGCGGGCAGCCACCGGTTTCCACGCCCAGGATGCGCTCGGCCGGCAGGGCGCCGCTGATGGTCAGCAGGCGCTGGTCTTCCTTGGTGTAGATGTCGTTGGTGATGGCGACCAAGTCCCAGCGCTCGCGCATGGCCTTGCACAGCATTTCCAGCAAGGTGGTCTTGCCCGAACCGACCGGGCCGCCGATGCCCACGCGCAGGGGCGGCAGGCGCTTGCTGCGACCGGGAATGTGGTGCAGCGGGGTCTGGTGCGAAGGGCTTGGATTCATGATCGGAACAGGCGGGAGTACTGGGTTTCGTGGCGGGCCGAGAGAATCGCCAGCATGGGAGAAAAAGCCTGACGCCGAGATTCATCGGTGGTGATGGCCTCGGCCACTGCCGCGGGAATCTCGGCGGCCAGGCGGGCCAGGATGCGCTGACCGGCGCTCTGCCCCAGCGGCACCGACTTGATGGCCGCGCCGACCATGGCCTCGGACCAGGCGAAGGCGTAGGCCAGCAGCGCATCCTCGGGCGCGGCCTCGCTGGCCGCCAGGGCTAAGGCCATCACCAGCGGGTAGCAGGGCTGACCCAAAGCCTGGCACTGGGCGATCTGCGCCGGCGTGGCGGTGTCGTGGTTGCGCAGCCAGTCCAGCAGCGAACGGCCCATCTGCTCGGACTGCAGGCGCAGCTCGGCGCTCTCGCGGGTCTGCAGCAGCCAATCGTTGAGGCGGCGCAAAGTGGCCCGGTCGTCCTCGCGCCAGGCGCGCAAGGCCTGGGCCGCCAACGACAAGTCGCCGCGCGCCTGGCTCAGGCGCAGCTGCTGAGAGAGCCAGTGCGCGGTGCTGGCTTCGTCATGCACCCAGCCATGGGCCACGGCCGATTCGATGCCCTCGGAATAAGAGAAGCCGCCAATCGGCAAGGCCGGCGAGGCCAGCCAGAGCAGTTGCAGCAGGGCGCTCATGGGTGATCGTGATGATGATGGTGAAGGTGGTGAGCATGACCATGGTCGTGCCCATGGTCATGACTGTGCCCATGCCCCGCCGCATAGGCCCCGCCCTCCGGCTCGAACGGTGCGTCCAGCGCCTGCACCTGAAGATGCGGCTGGGCACGCAGCATGTCGGCCAGCACATGGTCGGGCTCGATCTGCAAATAGCCGGGCTGCAGCTCGATGGGCACATGGCGGTTGCCCAGGTGGTAGGCCGCGCGGGTCAAGTCAAAGGGCGAGCCATGCTCCGCGCAAGCGCTGATGCGCAGCAGCGCCTGGGGCGCCGCCTCGACGCGGATCAAGCTGCCATCCTCGGCCAGCAAGACATCGCCGCCGCGCAGCTGGGTGCCGCGCGGTAGGAACACGCCCAAGGCCCGGCCGCTGGAGTCCTCGGCCTGAAAGCGACTCTTCTGCCGCGTGTCCCAGTCCAGGCTGAGGCTGGCCGCACGGCGCAGCAGCACCGGCGCCAAGCCCTGGCCTTGCGGGATCAGGCGGGCCACCTGCAAGCGCGCTGCGGCACTCATGCCAGTGCCAGAGTCATGTAGCAGCTGTGGGGGTCGAGCTGGTAGCTGCCGAAGGGCTCGCAGACGACAAAACCCTCGCTGGCATAGAGCTGGTGGGCCGGCTCGAAAAATGCCTGCGTGCCGGTTTCCAGGCTCAGGCGGCGATAGCCGCGCTGGCGCGCCTCGGCCAGCACATGGCGCAGCATGCGGCGCGCCAGGCCGCGGCCACGCAGCGCGGCGGCGGTGCGCATGGATTTCAGTTCGGCGTGCTCCGCATCCAAACGCTTGATCGCGGCTGTGGCAGCCAGCATCGGGCCCGCGGGCTCGTTCAACCACGCCGTCCAGAAGGCGATCTCCGGCTGGCGCAGCTTGTTCATGTCCAGCGCATGCACGCTCTCTGGCGGCGAAGTGGCGCGCATGTCCTGCAGATGCTCTTCCATGAAGGCGGCAATGCGCGGGTCGCTGAGGTCATCGAGGCGGATCAGCAGTTCGGTTTCGGTGGACATGGCAAGTGAGGACATCAGAACAAGAAATAGCGTTGGGTCATGGGCAGGCTCTGCGCCGGCTCGCAGCTGAGCAAGAGGCCGTCGGCGCGCACGGCATAGCTTTGCGCATCGACCTCCATGCGCGGTGTGTAGTCGTTGTGGATCATGTCGCGCTTGCCCAGGCCGCGGATGCCGTGCACGGCGGCCAGCGTCTTTTGCAAACCATAGCGCTGGCCCACACCGGCCGCCAGTCCGGCCTGCGACACAAAGCTCAGCGAACTGCGCGCCAGGGCGCCGCCGAAGGCTGCGAACATGGGCCGGTAATGCACCGGCTGGGGCGTCGGGATGGAGGCATTGGGGTCGCCCATGGCGGCCAGGGCGATGCTGCCGCCC
>NZ_JBKCLH010000068.1:0-22836 GCF_046300915.1 Roseateles sp.
CCGCGGCGGCGGTCGCGGTCGCCGCTAAGCAAGGCATTTGCCGGGCCCTTACGGGGGCCTGGATCGTATTTACACAGTCACACAGTACAATCTCGGGTTTTGCCAAGCCCCAGATTTCAGGAGAAAAACATGGCGATCGAACGCACCCTTTCCATCATCAAGCCCGATGCCGTCGCCAAGAACGTGATCGGCCAGATCTATGCCCGTTTTGAAGCTGCCGGCCTGAAGGTCGTGGCCGCCAAGATGGTGCACCTGTCGCGCGGCGAGGCCGAGGCTTTCTACGCTGTGCACAAGGCCCGTCCCTTCTTCAACGACCTGGTGAGCTTCATGATCTCCGGTCCGGTGATGATCCAGGCTCTGGAAGGCGAAGGCGCCATCCTGAAGAACCGCGACCTGATGGGCGCCACCGACCCGAAGAAGGCCGAGAAGGGCACCATCCGCGCCGACTTCGCCGACAGCATCGACGCCAACGCCGTGCACGGCTCGGACGCTCCCGAGACCGCCGCCCAGGAAGTGGCGTTCTTCTTCCCCGGCATGAATGTCTACAGCCGTTAATTCGGCCCCAAGCCTCTTGCGCTGCTCAGGCCTGGAGGCCTGAGCAACACAGCGAGAAGCAACACCCATGAACGCGGTCAACCTGCTTGGATTCGATCTGGAAGGACTGGCTGCGTTCTGCGAGCAGCTGGGGGAAAAGCGCTTCCGCGCCACCCAGCTGTTCCGCTGGATTCATCAAAAGGGCGCCTCTGACTTTGAGCAGATGAGCGACCTGGCCAAGTCGCTGCGCGAAAAGCTGCGCGGCAAGGCCCACATCACGGCCCTGCCCGTGATCTCCGAACATGTCTCCGCCGACGGCACGATCAAGTGGCTGTTCGACGTGGGCGGCGGCAATGCCGTCGAATCGGTCTTCATCCCTGAAGATGATCGCGGCACCCTGTGCGTGTCCAGCCAGGCCGGCTGCGCGGTGGGCTGCCGTTTCTGCTCCACCGGCCACCAGGGCTTCAGCCGCAATCTGGAGACGGCCGAGATCATTGCCCAGCTCTGGTATGCCGAGCACAGCCTGCGCCAGCGCTTCAAGAGCAGCGAGCGCGTGATCACCAATGTGGTGATGATGGGCATGGGCGAGCCCCTGCAGAACTACAACGCCCTGGTGCCGGCCCTGCGCATGATGCTGGACGACCATGGCTATGGCCTCTCGCGCCGCCGCGTGACGGTCTCGACCTCGGGCGTGGTGCCCATGATCGACCGCCTGCGCGAGGATGTGCCGGTGGCCCTGGCCGTGTCCCTGCACGCGCCCACTGACCCGCTGCGTGACCAGCTGTTGCCGCTGAACAAGAAGTACCCGATTGCCGAGCTGCTGGAGGCCTGCAATCGCTATCTCGAGAAGGCGCCGCGCGACTTCATCACCTTCGAGTACTGCATGCTGGACGGCGTCAACGACACGCCGGAGCAGGCCGAGCAGCTGGTCAAGCTGCTGCGCGGCAAGGTCTCGTGCAAGCTCAACCTGATTCCTTTCAACCCCTTCCCGGCCTCGGGTCTGAAGCGCAGCTCGAACGCGCGCGTGCAGGCCTTTGCCGAGGTGTTGATCAAGTCCGGTATCGTCACCACGGTGCGCAAGACCCGTGGCGATGACATCGATGCCGCCTGCGGCCAACTGGCCGGCGAAGTGCAGGACCGTACCCGCGTGGAGCAACGCATGGTGCGGGCGCCGGTTGTGGTTCACGGTCTCGGGGGGCGCAATCCGCAGTGATGCACTGATGAATGGGCGCTCATGAAGACAAGACTCCTGCAGATTCCGCTTGCACTGGCCCTGGCGCTGGGCTTGCTAGGCTGTGCCGGCACCCATACCGGCTCGACTGAGCCGCGCACGGCTTCTGATCAGACCGATCTGGATCGTCGCGCGGCCGTTCGCGTCGAGCTGGCCTACGGCTATTTCGCCCGTGGACAGTTGCCGACCGCCTTGGACGAGCTCAAACAGGCCCTGATGGTCAAGCCGGACATGGTCGAGGCGCTGGGTCTGCGAGGGCTGGTCTACGCGGCCATGGGGGAAATGACGCTGGCGGAGGAGAGCTTCCGTCGTGCGCTGGCTCTGAAGCCGAGCGATCCCGACACGCTTCACAACTACGGCTGGTTCCTCTGCCAGCAAGGGCGCTTTCCGGATGCGGGCGTGCAGTTTGAGCGCGCACTTGCCCAGCCGCAGTACCGTGGCGTGGCGCGAACCTTGTTGGCCCAGGGCGTCTGTGAAGCCACGGCGGGACGGCTGGGTGCGGCCGAGCGCACGCTGGCGCGCGCCTTCGAGCAGGATCCGTCCAATCCGGCCATCGCGATGAATCTGGCCGATGTGCTGTACCGCAATGGTCAGCATGAGCGCGCGCGCTTCTACGTCAAGCGAGTCAATGAGCAGCCCGAGCAGGTGAATGCGCAGAGCCTGTGGCTGGCCCTGCGCATCGAGCGGCGCTTGGGAAACACCATTTCGGTGGGCGAATACGGCCAACAACTGCGCAGGCGCTTTCCGCAAGCGCCCGAGACGCAGGCATTGAACAGTGGTCGATTCGATGAGTGAGGGGGAACGCATGTCCACGATCGTCAGCGAGGCGCCCAGCCAAGTGGCGCCGGATGCGATGCAGCCGTCGCAGACGGCGGGGGGGCGGCTGCGTGCCGCCCGTCAGGCACAGGGTTTGAGCATTGCCACGCTGGCCGCTCGCCTCAAGGTGCCGCAGGCCAAGCTTGAAGCCATGGAGGCCGACCGCCATCAGGATTTGCCGGACGCCACCTTTACCCGGGCTCTGGCCAAGGCCATGTGCCGTGCCCTGCAGCTGGATGCAGCACCGGTGCTTGACTTGCTGCCGCGTGGCAGCGAACCCGGGCTGGATCGAGTCAGCAAGGGGCTCAACACGCCGTTTCGTGAGCGCATGGCGGGGGACGGAAGCCCTTCGCTCGAATGGCTCAAGCGACCCATGATCTGGGGCCCAGCTCTTTTGCTGGCTGGGGCCCTGGCGGTCTACCTCTTGCCCAATGAGTGGCTGCAGCCCCCGGCTGCCAGCGAGGTCGAGTCGCCCAAGTCGATGCTGGAGCCGCAGGCGCTCCCGACTTCATCGCCGGCTCCTGCGGCCAGTGCCGATGCGGCTTTGCAGTCGCAGGCCCCCGTGCCGGCCGTCAATGTGCCGCCCGCTCCCGCTACGGCAGCGTCTGCTGTGCCGGTACCAGGCGCCGTGCCCACGCCGACGGCTAGTGCACCCTTGCCGGGACAGGTGCCGATGCAGATCAAGGCTCGCGAGGACTCCTGGGTTGAGGTCAGCGATGCGCAGGGCCAGGTCTTGTTCTCCAGGCTGCTGCGTGGCGGTGAGCAGGCCTCGCTGAATGTGCAGCCGCCGCTACGCCTGCGCGTGGGCAATGTGGCTGGCACCGATATTCTGCTGCGGGGCAGTCCGGTTGACCTCGCGGCTCAGGCCCGTGACAACGTCCTGCGCATGGAACTCAAGTAGGCATCTTTTCCGAAGTACCCATCATGATCGATACCGAAAGCAGCATTGCCGAGGCCATCGCGGCCGCCCGTCCCGCGCCCCGACGTAGCCGTCAGGCCACCGTGCGCTGGGGCTCGCGCGTCGTCACCATCGGGGGGGATGCGCCTGTTCGCGTGCAATCCATGACCAACACGGACACGGTGGATGTCATCGAGACGGCCATCCAGGTCAAGGAGCTGGCCGTGGCGGGTTCCGAGATGGTGCGCATCACGGTCAACACGCCCGAGGCCGCCGAGGCGGTGCCGCATCTGCGTGAGCAGCTCGATCGCATGGGCATCGATGTGCCCCTGGTCGGCGACTTCCACTACAACGGCCATCGCCTGCTGACCGAGTACCCGGCCATGGCCCAGGCGCTGTCCAAGTACCGCATCAACCCCGGCAATGTGGGCAAGGGCGACAAGAAGGACCGCCAGTTCGCCATGATGGTCGAGGCGGCGATGCAGTACGACAAGGTCGTGCGCATCGGTGTGAACTGGGGCAGCCTGGATCAGGAGCTGCTCGCGTCCATGATGGATGAGAACGCCAAGCGGTCCCAGCCCTGGGATGCGCAGCAGGTGATGTATCAGGCCCTGGTCCAGTCGGCGCTGAGTTCGGCCGAGTACGCCCGGGAGCTGGGCATGAACCCGGACAACATCATCATCAGCTGCAAGGTCAGCGGCGTGCAGGACCTGATCTCGGTCTACCGCGCCCTGGCCCAGCGCTGCGACTATGCGCTGCACCTGGGTCTGACCGAGGCCGGCATGGGCACCAAGGGCACGGTGGCCTCGGCCACGGCCCTGTCCATCCTGCTGCAGGAAGGCATTGGCGACACCATCCGTGTCTCGCTCACGCCCCAGCCCGGCGAGGCGCGCACCCAGGAGGTGGCCGTCGCGCTGGAGATTCTGCAGTCCCTGGGCCTGCGCGCCTTCAATCCCAGCGTGACCGCCTGCCCCGGCTGCGGCCGCACCACCAGCACCACCTTCCAGGAGCTGGCCAAGCAAATCGACGACTTCCTGCGCGCGCAGATGCCGGTCTGGCGCAGCAAGTTTCCGGGTGTGGAGACCATGAAGGTGGCCGTGATGGGCTGCATCGTGAACGGCCCGGGCGAGAGCAAGCATGCCGATATCGGCATCAGCCTGCCCGGCACCGGCGAGGCGCCGGCTGCCCCCGTCTTCATTGATGGCCAGAAGGCCCTGACCCTGCGTGGCGACAACATCGCCGCCGAATTCCATGCCCTGGTCGAGAACTACATCGAGAAGCGCTTCGGCGCCGCCGCCTGATATCCATGACTGAGCAGAAGAAGGTGCAGCCCCTGCAGGCTGTGAAGGGCATGAACGACATCCTGCCGCCCGAGTCGGCGCGCTGGGAATGGCTGGAAGGCAAGATGCGCAGCGTGCTGCAGCGCTACGGCTACCAGAATGTGCGCACGCCCATCGTCGAGCCCACGGCCCTGTTCGTGCGCGGCATCGGCGAGGTGACCGATATCGTCGAGAAGGAGATGTACGCCTTCGAGGACCGCGCCGACAAGCACGGCCAGGCCGAGCATCTGGCTCTGCGCCCCGAGATGACCGCGGGCGTCGTGCGCGCCATGATCGAGCACAGCTTTCTGCGTGACTCGGGCCGCCGCCTCTACTACTTCGGCCCCATGTTCCGCCGCGAGAAGCCGCAGAAGGGCCGCTACCGCCAGTTCCACCAGATGGGCGTCGAGGCCCTGGGTTTCAACGGCCCCGATGTGGACGCCGAGGTCATCCTGCTGGGCAGCCGCCTGCTGCGCGAGCTGGGCCTGAAGGATGGCGAGCATGTGCGCCTGGAGCTGAACTGCCTGGGCGCGCCCGAGGAGCGCCGCGCCCATCGCGAGGCCCTGGTGGCCCATCTGGAAGTGCACAAGGCCCTGCTGGACGAGGACAGCCAGCGCCGCATGTACAGCAACCCCCTGCGCGTGCTGGACACCAAGAATCCGGCCCTGCAGGACATGGCCAATGCGGCGCCTAAGCTGCTGGACTTCCTGGGCGAGGCGTCTCTCGCGCACTTCAACGGCGTGCGTGCCATCCTGGACGCAGCGGGCATCGCCTACACCATCAATCCGCGCTTGGTGCGTGGCCTGGACTACTACAACCTCACCGTGTTCGAGTGGGTGACCGACAAGCTCGGTTCCCAGGGCACGGTCTGTGGCGGTGGTCGCTATGACGGCCTGATCGAGCAGCTGGGCGGTAAGCCCACGCCGGCCGTGGGCTTCGGCATGGGCATGGAGCGCATGCTGCTGCTGCTGGAAGAGGTGGGCGTGGCGCCAGCCGCACCGGTGCCGGATGTCTATGCGGTCGTGCCCTCGGCCCAGGGTCTGCCCCAGGTCATGGTGGCGCTCGAAGCCCTGCGTGCCGCCGGCCTGAGCGTGGTGCTGCACCCGGGACAGTCCAGCATGAAGTCCCAGTTCAAGAAGGCCGACGCCAGCGGCGCCGCCTATGCCCTGGTCTTTGGTGAGGACGAGCTGGCGCGCGGCGAGGTGGCCATCAAGCCGCTGCGCGACGCGGGTGCCTCCCAGATCAGCCGCAGTCTGGCCCTGGTGTCCGAATGGGCGGCCGAGCTGCTGCCGCGCAACGCATAATCGCGCATCTTCTCTTCAGCCCCTCAATCGAACAGTTCCGCAATGGCGTCTCATCTCGATCTCGAAGAACAGGAACAGCTGGACCAGCTGAAGGCCTTCTGGAAAAGCTACGGCAATCTCATCACCACCGTCATCACCCTGTGCCTGCTGGCATTCGCGGGCTGGAATGGCTGGAACTGGTGGCAGCGCGAGCAGGCCGTCAAGGCCGGCGCGATGTTTGAGGAGCTCGATCGTGCCGCCCAGGCCGGTGATGTCGACAAAGTCGGGCGGGCCTTCAGCGACCTGAAGGAACGTCATCCCGGGACCAGCTACGCGGCTCAGGGCGCCCTGCTGGCGGCCAAGCTGCAGCTGGACAAGGGGCAGTCGGAGCCTGCGCGGGCTGCCTTGAGCTGGGCGGTGGAAAAGGCCAGCGAAACCGAATATCGGGACATCGCTCGCCTGCGTCTGGCGGCCCTGCAGATGGATGCCAAGCAGTACGACGAGGCCGTCAAGACCCTAGACGGGGTCAAGGGCGCCGACTTTGCGGCCCTTGTCGCTGATCGCCGTGGTGATCTGGCGCTGTTGCAGGGCAAGCCGGATGCAGCCAAGGCTGAGTTCCTCAAGGCTTACAAGGGCCTGGACAAGGGCTTGGACTATCGGCGCCTGGTCGAGGCCAAGCTTGCCACCCTGGGCGTTGCGGCGCCTGAGGATGCAGCATCGGGAGCCGCACGATGAAGGCGCGCCTGAACACCCTGTTGCGGCCGGCTGCCGCCGTGCTCGTGCTGGCGGTGCTGGGCGGCTGCTCCCTGTTCAATTCCAGCAGTGCGCCCAAGCCGGCTGCTCTGGAGGCCCAGGTCGGCAGCGTGGGCCTGCGCCAGGTCTGGCAGGCGCGCGTGGACGGCGTGCAATTCCCCTTGTCTGTGGCGGCAACGGCCTCGCGCAGCTTTGTGGTGGCGGGCAGCGATGGCGCTGTGCAGGCCCTGGCGGCCGACACCGGCGCCCTGCTGTGGCGCGGTGAGGTGGGCGCTAAGCTGGCCGCCGGCGTGGGCAGTGATGGCCGTTTCGCGGCGGTGGTGACGCGCAACAACGAGCTGGTCGTGCTGGACGGGGGCAAGCCCCTGTGGCGCAAGGTCCTGAACTCCACCGTGAGCACGGCTCCGCTTGTCGCCGGTGAGCGCGTCTTCGTGCTGACCGTGGACCGTCAGGTGCAGGCCTTTGACGCCGCCGATGGTCGCCGTTTGTGGGATCTGCGTCGTCCGGGCGATCCGTTGACGCTGTCGCAGCCCGGCGTGATCGCGGCCTACAAGGACACTCTGGTGGTGGGGCAGGGCGCGCGTCTGGCCGGCGTGGACCCTCTGCGCGGCACCCTGCGCTGGGAGGCCAATGTGGCCACGCCCCGCGGCACCAACGAGGTGGAGCGCCTGGCTGATCTGGTCGGTCCGCTGGCCCGCGTGGGCGACACCCTGTGCGCCCGTGCCTTCCAGTCCGCCGTGGGCTGTGTCAACGCCGAGCGTGGCGCCGCTCAGTGGAGCCGCAATACCGGCGGCACCCGCGGCGTGGCCGCCGATGTGCGGCATGTCTACGGCGTTGACGCGTCGGACCGGATCACGGCTTGGAAGATCGCCAATGGCGATATTGTCTGGAGTGCCGAGCAGCTGACCAACCGTCGCCTCAGCGCGCCCCTGGCCACCCCCCGTGGCCTGCTGGTGGGTGATCTGGAAGGCTATGTGCACCTGCTGGCCGCCGACAGCGGCAAGACCCTCGCCCGTCTGCCCACCGATGGCTCGCCCGTGGCGGCCGCACCGGTGCAGCTGGACGGCGTGGTGCTGGTCGCCACCCGCAACGGTGGCCTCTTCGCGCTGCGCACCGACTGACCCACCCCTGTCCTGAAACGACAAGAACAATAAGATCTCGCCATGAAACCCGTCATCGCCCTGGTCGGCCGCCCCAACGTCGGCAAATCCACGCTGTTCAACCGGATGACCAAGAGCCGCGATGCGATCGTGGCGGACTTTGCGGGCCTGACCCGCGACCGCCACTACGGTGACGGCCGCCTGGGCAACCGCGAGTTCATCGTCATCGATACCGGTGGCTTCGAGCCCGACAGCAGCACCGGCATCGTCAAGGAGATGGCCAAGCAGACCCGCCAGGCCGTGGCCGAGGCGGATGCGGTGGTGTTCGTCGTTGACGTTCGTACCGGGCTCTCGGGCCAGGACCAGGACATCGCGCGCTATCTGCGCCAGGCCAACAAGCGCACCTTCCTGGCGGTCAACAAGGCCGAGGGCATGAGTGACTCGCCCCTGCTGGCCGAGTTCCACGAGCTGGGCATGGGTGAGCCTCATCCCATCTCGGCCGCACATGGCCAGGGCATCCGCAGCCTTCTGGAAGCGGTGCTGGATCCTTTCGGCCCGGAAAGCGATGAGGAGCCGCCGCCGGAAGAGGAGGGCGTGATCCGCATTGCGGTGGCCGGACGCCCGAACGTGGGCAAGAGCACCCTGATCAACACCTGGCTGGGCGAGGAGCGCCTAGTGGCCTTCGACATGCCGGGTACCACGCGCGACGCCATCAGCGTGGACTTCGAGCGCCATGGCCAGAAGTTCAAGCTCATCGACACCGCCGGCCTGCGCCGCAAGGGCAAGGTTTTCGAGGCGATCGAGAAATTCTCGGTGGTCAAGACCCTGCAGGCGATTGGCGATGCGCATGTGGTGCTGCTGCTGATCGACGCGACACAGGGTGTGTCCGACCAGGATGCCCACATTGCCGGCTATGTGCTGGACAGCGGCCGCGCGGTGGTGGTGGCCATCAACAAATGGGACGCGATCGACAGCTACCAGCGCGAGCAGCTGGAGCGCTCCATCGAGCACCGCCTGGCCTTCCTGAAGTTCGCGCCCCTGCACCGCATCTCGGCGCTCAAGCGCCAGGGCCTGGGTCCGCTGTGGAATGCCATGGCCGACGCCTATGCATCCGCCTTCAAGAAGATGACCACGCCGGTGCTCACCCGTCTGATCCAGGAAGCGGTGGACCACCAGCAGCCCAAGAAGCACGGTCTGTCGCGGCCCAAGCTGCGTTACGCCCACCAGGGCGGCATGAATCCGCCCATCGTGGTCATCCACGGCACGGCGCTGGACGGCGTCACCGACGTCTACAAGCGCTATCTGGAAGGTCGCATCCGCGCTCACTACAAGTTGGTGGGCACGCCGTTGCGCATCGAATTGCGCTCTGCGAAGAATCCCTTCGCGGACAAGGACGCCTGAGCGCAGCCGTCATCGGGGCTTTCCCTGTGTTAAGGTGCAAGCCTTCCAACCTCTTACCCAAGCCCTCTCTCTAACACGGAGCATATCGTGAGCAACAAAGGACAACTCCTGCAAGACCCTTTCCTGAACCTGCTGCGCAAGGAGCATGTGCCGGTGTCGATCTATCTGGTCAATGGCATCAAGCTGCAAGGGCATATCGAGTCCTTCGATCAGTACGTCGTCTTGTTGCGCAATACCGTGACCCAGATGGTCTACAAGCACGCCATCTCGACGGTGGTGCCTGGTCGCGCCGTGAATTTCCATCCGGCTGACGGTAATAGCGGCGGCGAAAGCGCCTGAGCCCGCGTCAGCGTCAGCGCCATGGGGGCCATGGGCCCCCTCTGAACCCTTGAGTTCTACCTCCTCCCACCTCTCTAAGACGCCCGCGACGTTGCCAGACTCGGCGGCGCGCGCCATTCTTGTTGGCGTCGAGATTGGCCGTAGCGGCCATTTCGACCCCACGCTCGATGAACTGGCCTTGTTGGCCGAGTCGGCCGGCGACACGCCGGTGGCCCGCGTGATCGCGCGCCGCCAGGCGCCCGATGCTGCCCTGTTCGTAGGTTCGGGCAAGGCCGACGAGATCAAGCTGCTGGTGCAGGCTCATCAGGCCCACACGGTGCTGTTCGATCAGGCCATCTCCCCGGCCCAGCAGCGCAATCTTGAGCGTGTGTTGGGGGTGCCCGTAGCCGACCGTACCGCGCTCATCCTCGAGATCTTTGCCGCACGCGCCAAGAGCCACGAGGGCAAGCTGCAGGTGGAACTGGCGCGGCTGCAGTATCTCGCCACGCGCTTGGTGCGGCGCTGGAGCCATCTGGAGCGTCAGAGCGGCGGCATCGGCATGCGCGGCGGCCCAGGCGAAGCCCAGATCGAGCTGGACCGCCGCATGATCGACGAGCGTATCAAGGCCACCAAGGAGCGGCTGAAGAAGGTGCAGCGCCAGCGCGGCACCCAGCGCCGCGCACGCGAGCGTAACGAGGTCTTCAAGGTCTCCCTGGTCGGCTATACCAATGCCGGCAAGTCCACGCTCTTCAATGCCTTGGTGAAGGCCCGCAGCTACGCGGCCAATCAGCTCTTCGCCACCCTGGATACCACCACCCGTTCCATGTATCTGGAGGCGGCGGGTACCAGCATCTCCCTGTCCGACACCGTGGGTTTCATCCGCGATCTGCCGCACAAGCTGGTGGAGGCCTTCCGCGCCACCTTGCAGGAGGCGGCCGAGGCCGATCTGCTGCTGCATGTGGTGGACGCGTCCAGCCCGGTGCTGGACGAGCAGATGATCGAGGTGGAGCGCGTGCTGGAGGAAATCGGCGCCACGGGCATCCCCCAGATCCTGGTCTACAACAAGCTGGACGCGCTGGAAGACAGTCAGCGCCCGCGCGGCTTGGTGGACAGCTTGGAGCGCCCCGGCGCAGGTCCGCGGGTTCCGCGCGTCTTTGTCAGTGCCCTCACGGGGGAGGGCCTGGATCTTTTGCGTCAACAGATTGTCCAGGCGTTGCAGGCCCACGGCTTGAACGGGCTGGAGTCGGCCCCATTTGCCCACAACTTGAATGACAGGCATGAGCATGAACAACACTGAGACCGCTGCACGGCCCTGGCGACGTCTGGCCGGCCGCCTGCTGATGAGCAATGGTCGCAACGACGGCCCGCCCGATCTGGACGAGCTCTGGCGCGATTTCAACCGCAAGCTCTCCGGCCTGTTTGGTGGCAAGGATGGTGGCGGTCAGCCTCCGCAGGGTGGCAATGGCCACAACGGCGGGGGGAACAATAATTTTCAGCCCGATATGAAGAGCGCCGGCATCGGCGCTGGTCTGATTGCCGGCGTCGTGGCGCTGGGCTGGCTGGGAAGTGGCTTCTACATCGTGCAGGAAGGCCACCAAGCCGTGGTGACCTCCTTCGGCAAGTACAGCAAGACCGTGGATGCAGGCTTCCAGTGGCGCCTGCCGTATCCCTTCCAGGCCAATGAAATCGTTCCCTTCACGCAGCTGCGCTCGGTGGAAGTGGGGCGCAACTCGGTCGTGGCGGCCACCGGCCTGCGGGACTCCTCCATGCTCACGCTGGATGAGAATATCGTGGACATCCGTTTCACGGTGCAGTACCGGCTCAAGGATGCGCGGGAGTACCTCTTTGAGAACCGCAGTCCGGACGAGGCCGTGATCCAGGCCGCCGAGTCGGCTGTGCGCGAGATCGTGGGCAAGAGCAAGATGGATTCGGTGCTGTATGAACAGCGCGACGCCATTGCTGCCGATCTGGTGAAGTCGGTGCAGGTGCAGTTGGACCGCCTGAAGGCCGGCATCGTGATTGCCAATGTCAATGTGCAGAACGTGCAGGCACCGGAACAGGTGCAGGCGGCGTTTGACGACGCGTTCAAGGCGGGCGCCGACCGGGAGCGACTCAAGAACGAGGGTCAGGCCTATGCCAACGAGGTGATCCCCAAGGCGCAGGGCACGTCCGCGCGCCTGCGTGAGGAGGCCGAGGGCTACAAATCCCGCGTGGTGGCGCAGGCCGAGGGTGATGCGCAGCGCTTCAAGAGCGTGCTGGCCGAGTACCAGAAGGCGCCGGGCGTCACGCGCGACCGTCTCTATATCGAGACCATGCAGCAGGTCTACAGCAATGTCAGCAAGGTCATGGTCGAGAGCCGTAGCGGCTCCAATCTGCTTTATCTGCCGCTGGACAAGCTGCTGCAGCAGTCAGGCAGTAGTGTGACCGCCAGTCCGCCGGTGCCCGCGGCCCTGCCCGAAGCAGCCGCAGCACCCGGCAGCAATGTGGATGTGCGTTCGCGCGATGGTCTGCGCGGACGTGATCGCGATGGTCGTTGATGGCGAGCTGAGGAGAACTACAAGATGAATCGCATTGCATCCATCGCTGTCGGCGCCCTGATCGCCTTCATGGCCGCCAGTTCCACGCTCTTTATCGTGGACCAGCGGCAGTTCGCCGTGATCTACGCCCTGGGCGAGATCAAGGAGGTGGTGACCGAGCCCGGCCTGAAATTCAAGCTGCCGCCGCCTTTCCAGAACGTGGTGTTCCTGGATCGCCGCATGCAGACCCTGGACAGCCCGGAGTCACGTGCCATCTTTACCGCCGAGAAGAAGAGCCTCGTGATTGACTGGCTCGTCAAATGGCGCGTCACCGATCCACGCCAGTTCATTCGCAACAGCGGTACCGATATGCGCAATGTCGAGGCCAGGCTGAGTCCCATCGTCCAGGCCGCCTTCAACGAGGAGGTGACCAAGCGCACCGTGACCTCGGTGCTGGCCACCGAGCGCGACAAGGTGATGAACGATGTGCGCAAGCGCCTGGAGGACGAGGCCAAGCAGTTCGGTATCGAGGTGGTGGATGTGCGCATCAAGCGCGTTGATTTCTCCGCCAACATCACCGACTCCGTTTATCGTCGCATGGAGTCCGAGCGCAAGCGCGTGGCCGCCGAGGCGCGTTCCACGGGTTCGGCCGAGAGCGAAAAGATCCGTGCCGATGCTGACCGTCAGCGCGAGGTCATCGTGGCCGAGGCCTATCGCGATGCGCAGAAGATCAAGGGTGAGGGCGACGCCAAGGCCTCGGCCCTGTATGCCGAAGCCTTTGGTCGCGATCCTCAATTCGCACAGTTCTACCGTTCGCTGGAGGCCTATCGCGCGACCTGGCGCAACAAGTCGGACGTGATGGTGGTGGATCCCAGCAGCGAGTTCTTCAAGACCATGCGCGGCGGTGCGCCGGCGGCGGCTGCCAAGGGTGGCAAGTAAGGCATTCGGGGTCTGACGCATGGGCGAGACCCTGTTGACGGCCCTGGCGCTGATGCTGCTCATCGAGGGCTTGCTGCCCTTGTTGAATCCGCAGGGTTGGCGGCAGGTTTTCAGCCGCCTGCTCGCCCTGAGCGATGGCCAGATTCGCTTTGTCGGTCTGGCCAGCGCCCTGGCAGGATTGGCCCTGCTGCTGGCACTCGGCGTCTGAGGCGCGGGGAGGGCGGCGGCCTTAGGCGGCCGATATGCTCGGGTTTTCGCGCGTTGTCGCGGCAGCCCGGTACAATGCCGCTTTTAACTGCGCCCCATAAGCCCATGTCCTCTGCTTGGCTCCTGCCCGAGCACATTGCCGACGTCCTGCCGTCCCAGGCGCGCCGCATTGAAGAATTGCGCCGCGATATGCTGGACATGGCGCGCAGCTATGGTTGCGAGCTGGTCATGCCGCCGCTGCTGGAGCATCTGGACTCCCTGCTGTCGGGCACCGGCCGCGAACTCGATCTCAAGACTTTCAAGCTGGTGGATCAGCTTTCGGGCCGCTCTCTGGGCCTGCGGGCTGACACCACGCCCCAGGTCGCGCGCATCGACGCCCATCTGCTGAACCGCGCCGGCGTGACGCGCCTGTGCTACTGCGGTCCGGTGTTGCATACCCGCCCGGATGGGCTTCACGCCACCCGCGAGCCTCTGCAGTTCGGCGTCGAAATCTATGGCCATGCGGGCCTGGAGGCCGATCTGGAGGTGCAGGAGCTGGCGCTGGATGCGCTGCGCCGAGCCGGTCTGAGCGATATCGCCATCGACCTGGGCGACGCCCGCCTGGTGCAGGGCGTGCTGGGCGAGCTGCGCCTGGGCGCTGAGGCCCTGGGTGCCATCGTGAGCGCCCTGGCGTCCAAGGACCCGGTGGCCCTGGCTTCGGCCAGCATCGAGCTGCCGGCAGAAGCCGCGGCCGGTCTGCAGGCCTTGCTGGGCCTGTATGGCGGTATCGAGGTACTGGCCCAGGCGCGCGAGCGCCTGCCGCGAAACGCCGTGGTGAATGCCGCCCTGGATGATCTTCAGTGGCTGGCCAGCCATCTGCAGCAGGTCCACCCCGAGGTGGCCCTGGGTTTCGATCTGGCGGATCTGCGCGGCTACGCCTATTACAGCGGCGTGCGTTTCGCGATCTATGCCGCCGGCTCCAGCGATGCGGTGCTGCGCGGCGGTCGTTACGACGAGGTGGGGGCGGTGTTCGGCCGTCGTCGCCCCGCCGTGGGTTTCAGTCTGGACCTCAAGGCCCTGGTTCAGCTGAGTCCGGCCACGCCCCTGCGCGCCGCGGTGCGTGCGCCCTGGGGCGAGGATGTCGGTCTGCGGGCGGCGATCCGACGTCTGCGCGAGCAGGGTGAGACCGTGGTGTGCGTGCTGCCCGGGCATGAACACGAGGGCGATGAGTTCGACTGCGACCGCGAGCTGGTCCGCATCGAGTCCCAATGGGTGCTGCGCGCGCTCTGAGCACGCCGCGTCGCCAAACAATCTTTTAACGAATCGAGCAAATTCATCATGCATAGCGAAATTGCGCGCGGCCGGAATGTGGTGGTTGTCGGCACCCAGTGGGGTGACGAGGGCAAGGGCAAGGTGGTCGACTGGATGACCCCTCACGCCCAGGGCGTGGTGCGCTTCCAGGGCGGTCACAATGCCGGCCACACCCTGGTGATCAAGGGCGTGAAGACCGCGCTGCAGCTGATCCCCTCGGGCATCATGCGCGACGGCGTGGCCTGCTACATCGGCAACGGTGTGGTGCTGGATCCCACCCATCTGATGGGCGAGATCGAGCGCCTCGAGAAGGCTGGCGTGGAAGTGCGCTCGCGCCTCTTCATCTCCGAGTCTTGCCCGCTGATCCTGCCCTTCCACGTGGAAGTGGACAAGGCCCGCGAAGCCCTGCGCGAGACCAATGGCAACGGCAAGATCGGCACCACCGGCAAGGGCATCGGTCCTGCCTATGAAGACAAGGTGGCCCGCCGAGCCCTGCGTGTGCAGGACCTGAAGCATCCCGAGCGCTTTGCCAAGAAGCTCAAGGAGCTGCTGGAGCTGCACAACTTTGCGCTGTGCGGCTATCTGAAGTGCGGCGCCCTGGAGTTCCAGCCCATCTTCGACCAGGCCATGAAGCTGGCCGAGGCTATCAAGCCCATGATGGCGGACGTGGGCTATATGCTGCACAAGGCCCATCTGGCCGGCCAGAACATCCTGTTCGAGGGCGCCCAGGGCACCCTGCTGGACATCGACCACGGCACCTACCCCTACGTCACCTCCAGCAACTGCGTGGCCGGCAATGCCGCTGCCGGCGCTGGCGTGGGTCCGCAGATGCTGCACTACATGCTGGGCATCACCAAGGCCTACACCACCCGCGTGGGCTCCGGCCCCTTCCCGACCGAGCTGGAGTGGGAAAAGGAAGGCACGGTGGGCTACCACCTGTCCACCGTGGGCCAGGAAAAGGGTACCGTGACCGGGCGCGCTCGCCGCTGCGGTTGGCTGGATGCCGCTGCGCTCAAGCGCTCCATCATCATCAATGGCATCACCGGCCTGTGCATGACCAAGCTGGATGTGCTGGACGGCCTGGCTGAGGTGCAGATGTGCGTGGGCTACGAGCTCAATGGCCGGACCATCGACATCCTCCCGCTGGATGCCGACGAGATCGTGGCCTGCAAGCCCATCTACGAAACCTTCCCCGGCTGGACCGAGACCACCGCCGGCATCACCGAATGGGACAAGCTGCCCCTGAACGCCCGCCGCTATCTGGAGCGCGTGCAGGAGGTGGTGGGCACGCCCATCGCCATGGTCTCCACCGGCCCGGACCGCGATCACACCATTCTGCTCAAGCACCCCTTCCAGGCCTGAAGGCCTGCAGGCATCAAGGCTTGAGCTTCACCATCTATTCCAACGAGGAGCCCCACCCATGTTGACCGACGACGGCAAGCATCTGTACGTGTCTTGGGACGAGTACCACCTGCTGACCGAGCGCCTGGCGCTCAAGGTCTACAACTCCGGCTGGGAGTTTGACCAGATCCTGTGCCTGGCGCGGGGCGGCATGCGCCCGGGCGATGTGCTCTCGCGTGTGTTCGACAAGCCGCTGGGCATCATGTCCACCAGCTCCTATCGAGCCGAGGCCGGCACCATCCAGGGGCGTCTGGACATCGCCAAGTACATCACCATGCCCAAGGGCGAACTGGCCGGCCGCGTGCTGCTGGTCGATGACCTGGCCGATTCGGGCGTGACGCTCAAGGCCGTGGTGGAGCGCCTGCGCGGCATGCCTGCCATCAGCGAACTGCGCTCGGCCGTGATCTGGACCAAGGGCGTGTCGACCTACACACCGGACTACTACGTCGAGATGCTGGAGACCAGTCCCTGGATCCACCAGCCCTTCGAGGAGTACGACAGCCTGCGGCCCGATGCTCTGGCCAAGAAGTTCGCGGTCTGATTGCGACGCAGGCCGCTAGCGCGATGCCTTTTTGCAAAGCCGGTTCAGCCTCGCGCCGAGCCGGCTTTGTTGTATCTGGCGCAGCGGGTGCCAGCAATGCGTTTGGAGAAATGAAAAAGGCCAGCACAATGTGCTGGCCTTCGGCATTTGGTGCCCAGGAGAGGACTCGAACCTCCACGGAGTTACCCGCTAGTACCTGAAACTAGTGCGTCTACCAATTCCGCCACCTGGGCAAGTGACCAAAGACTTGAAAAGTCGTTGGCGTTTCAGGAAAGCTAGGATTCTATCATCAAAAAATTCAAATCCGCAAGCGAAGCGGCCCAGGGGGCTGCAACGGTCTTGAGCGAAGTCGAGGGCCGGGTGCAAGGGCACCGTGACGGCCACGGTTTCCTCACGCCCGATGACGGGCAGTTGGACATCTACCTCTCTGCGCAGGAGATGCAGGCGGTCATGCATGGCGACCGTCTGCGTGTACGCGTGCTGCGCTTCGACAAGCGCGGCCGCCCCGAGGGCAAGGTGCTGGAGATTCTCGAGCGCAAGAAGCGGCCCATCATCGGCCGCCTGCTGCTGGAGTCCGGCGTCTGGCTGGTTGCGCCCGAGGACAAGCGCATGGGCCAGGACATCCTGATCCCCAAGAACGGCATCGCCAATGCCACGGCCGGCCAGGTGGTGGCGGTGGAGCTGACCGAGCCTCCCTCGCTGTACTCGCAGCCCGTGGGGCGCGTGGTCGAGGTGCTGGGGGAGATCGACGACCCAGGCATGGAGATCGAGATCGCGGTGCGCAAGTACGAGGTGCCGCACCGCTTCAGCGCCGAGACCCTGGCCCAGGCCGCCAAGCTGCCCGACAAATTGCGCGCCGCCGACCTCAAGCAGCGCATCGATCTGCGCGATGTGCCCCTGGTCACCATAGACGGCGAGGATGCGCGCGACTTTGATGACGCGGTCTACTGCGAGCCCCACAAGCAGGGCCGCGGCAAGAACGCCTTCAATGGCTGGCGCCTGCTGGTGGCGATTGCCGATGTGAGCCACTACGTGAAGCCGGGCGAGCCGCTGGATGCCGATGCCTACGAGCGTGCCACCTCGGTCTACTTCCCGCGGCGGGTGATCCCCATGCTGCCGGAGAAGCTCTCCAACGGCCTGTGCTCGCTGAACCCGGAGCAGGACCGCCTGGCCATGGTCTGCGACATGCTGATCGACGCCGAAGGCGAGACCCGCGCCTACCAGTTCTACCCGGCCGTGATCTGCTCACATGCGCGCCTGACCTATACCGAGGTCGCGGCCGTGCTGGGCAATACCCATGGGCCCGAGGCCGCCAAGCGCCGCGAGCTGGTGCCGCATCTGCTGCATCTGCATGAGGTCTACCGGGCTCTGCTGGCGCAGCGCGCCAAGCGCGGCGCGGTGGACTTTGAAACCACCGAAACCCAGATCATCTGCGACGACAACGGCAAGATCGAGAAGATCGTGCCGCGCACCCGCAACGAGGCCCACCGCCTGATCGAGGAGGCCATGTTGGCCGCCAATGTCTGCGCGGCCGACTTCATTGCCGGGGCCAAACAGTCCTCGCTGTTCCGGGTGCACGAGGGTCCCACGCCCGAGAAGCGCGCGGCCCTGCAGGCCTATCTGCGCGCCCTGGGACTGGGCCTGGGCATCAGCGACGATCCCTCGCCCGGCGAGTTTCAGGCCGTTGCTGCGGCCACCAAGGACCGGCCGGATGCGCAGCAGATCCACCAGATGCTGCTGCGCTCCATGCAGCAGGCCATCTACACCGGGGCCAACGCGGGCCACTTCGGCCTGGCCTATCCGGCCTACACCCACTTCACCAGCCCCATCCGCCGCTATCCGGACCTGCTGGTTCACCGGGTCATCAAGGCCATGCTGGGTGGCAAGCGCTATCTGCTGGATGCCGCCAAGATGGAGGTGCCCGAGCCGCCACGTCGACCCGGCCGCGCCAAGCCCATCAACCCCGCCCAGGCCAGCACCGAGCCCGAGCGCTGGGAAGTGGTGGGTGCGCATTGCAGCGCCAATGAGCGCCGGGCCGACGAGGCCTCGCGTGATGTGGAGGCCTGGCTCAAGTGCCGCTATATGCGCGAGCACCTGGGCGAGGAATTCAGCGGCGTTGTCAGCGCGGTGACGAGTTTCGGCCTCTTCGTGCAGCTCGATGCGCTCTACGTCGAGGGCTTGGTCCACATCACCGAGCTGGGCGGTGAGTACTTCCGTTTCGACGAGGTGCGCCAGGAATTGCGTGGCGAGCGCACCGGCATTCGCTATGCCACGGGCGCGCGCGTGCAGGTGCAGGTCAGCCGGGTGGACCTTGATGGCCGCCGCATCGACTTCCGTCTGGTGCCCGAGAGTGGCGAGGCGCGCCTGCTGTCACGCGCGCTGCGGGACAAGCAGGGCGGGGCGGAATCGTCGCGGAGCCGGTCTGCACAGCCTGCGAGCGCTGTAGAGGCGCTGGCTCAGGTGCAGCGCCAGGACCGTGAACTCAAGGCCGGGCGTCGCAAGGCAGCCAGCCCCAAGAGCCGCTCGCCCAAGACCGGCCCATCGGCAGGGCAAGGCAAGACGGGTGGGGCGGCGGGCAAGCGTGGCACGCCCAAGACCGAGGCGCCGCGCGGCAAGCGGCGCTGAGGCCGGCAGTCCCTTCGGGAGAGGGGACTCAGTCCGGCACCTGTGGGTGCAGGCGGAGCATGCGTTCAATGAGCTCCGCCGCCCGCAGCGGTCCGCCTTCGGCACCCGAGGCTGCAGCCCCATGCCAGTAGACCGCCGCGCAGGCCAGGGTGTGGAGGGCGTCGTTCTCGGGATGCTTGCGCGGTAGCTGGGCCCAGAGTCCTCCGAGCCAGCCGGCCAGGACATCCCCCGTGCCTGCGCTGGCGAGGCGGCCGTTGCCGCTGCTGTTGATGGCGCAGACGCTGCCGGGGCTGGCGATCACGCTCCCCGAGCCCTTGAGCACCACGCAGCAAGCCAGGTCCAGAGCGAGCGCCTGGGCGGAGCCCAGACGATCTGCCTGCACCTCCTGGCTGCTGGATCCCAGCAGGCGAGCTGCTTCCAGGGGGTGTGGCGTCAGCACGGTCGCCAGTCCCTGGGCGGCGCGGGCGCGTAAGAGGCTGCGCAAGCCTGCGTCGGCCGCCAAGGCGTTGAGTGCGTCGGCATCCAGAACCAGACGGCTTGCGTGTGCAAGCAGCTGGGGCAAGACGCGGGCGATCAGCGATGCGCCACCGCAGCCTGCCACCACGGTGTGCTGGGACCAGGTCGCGGGCTCGGCGAGTTGAGCCTCTTGCCAGTGCATCAGTTCCGGGCGCCCGAGAGGCGTGTCCGTCTTGGCCTCCAGCAGGCCGACGTAGATCCGGCCCGCACCGGCCGCCAGGGCGGCTTGCGAGGCCAGCTGCGCGGCGCCGCGCATCCCGGGCGCGCCGCCGATCACGAGCACATCACCCCAGGAGCCCTTGTGGCTGGCGTGCCCGCGCGGCCCCAGCAGGGCTTGCCACTCGCCCAAGGCCTGGGTGCCCAGCAGCCAGGCGCTGGGTGCATGGGGGCTGGGGTGCCCCAGCTCATCCCACCAGATGTCGCCCGACAGCGCGCGCCCCTGCGCCGTGAACAGGCCGGGCTTCAGGGTCAGGAGGCACAGGCAATGCTGGGCCTGCACCGCGACACCGGCGCAGCTGCCATGCTGGCCATCCAGGCCGCTGGGCAGATCGATGGCAAGCACCGGTGCACGCTGCCGGTTGATCAGGGCGATGGCCTCGGCCAGCCAGCCGGCGGGCGCACGCGCAGCGCCCAGTCCGAGCAGGCCGTCGATGACCAGGTCGGCATCCAGGGCCTCTGGCAGGCTGTGCTGCGGGCTCAGGCCGGCCTGCCTGGCCTCTTCCAGTGCCCAGGCGGCATCGGCCGGGCGTGAGTGCCCGGCGCCGGCGGCCTGCGGCGCCACCCAAAGCTGCACCATGCGCCCCTGCCTGGCGAGATGCTGAGCGGCAACCAGGGCGTCCCCCCCGTTGTTGCCCGGGCCGCAGAACAGTGCGATGCGCCTTGCGGCGGGATACAGGGCCAGTGCCATCTTGGCCACGGCCAAGCCCGCGCGCGCCATCAGGGCATGTGGCGGCGTGAGTGCCAAGGCCTCGGACTCCCAGGCCCGGCTCGCGGCCAGGCCGTGCAGGGGCAGATGGATCGGCGAGGGCAGGATGCGGCGCATGGCCGCAGATTAGCGCAAGCGCGCGACGCTCAGCGCCCCAAGATCCAGCTCGGGTGTGCGTCCGGACAGCTCTTGTGCCAGCAGCCGGGCACAGGCGCTGGCCAGGCCCCAGCCCTGGCCGCCGTGACCCAGATTCAGCCACAGGCCGGGCGAGCCGCTGCGACCCAAGACCGGCAGGCCGTCGGGCAGGCTGGGGCGTGCGCCTTTCCAGCGCTGCAGCTGGCTGGCCTGGATGGCACCGGGGAAGCAGTCATTGAGCAGGCGGTGCAGAGGGGTGAGCGAGGTGTCGGCAAAGCTGTCGGCCGAGCCTCGCAGTTCGTGGCCGCCCGCAACCCGCAAGCGCTGGCCGATGCGGGCAATGCTGAGCCCGCTGCGCAGATCGCTCAGGACCCCGCGCGGGCCGAGGTCGGGATAGGCCTCGAGCTGGCGCAGCGGTGCAGTCAAGGAATAGCCCCAGACCGCGCGCAGCGGCAACTTCAGCCCCGTTGGCCTGAGCAGGCCGCCGGCGCCCAAAGCGGCGCACAGCACAACGGCATCAAAGGACTCGCGCTGGAGCTCGGGGCTCTGCGGCCGAGTGCTTGGTGCCTCGCTGCTGCCGGCATCGGCGAATCGGGTGCTTGGACCTGCTGACTCGTCGGGCGGGGTGTGCTCGTGCACCAGGGTCGGGCCTTGCCCTGGTTCGATGTGGCGGACCGTGGTGTGAAAGCGCAGCTTGACGCCCAGTCGCTGGGCCTCGACACGCAGTGCCTGGGCAAACTGGCGGCCGTTGCCGGCCTCGTCGCCCGGCAGGTAGAGCCCGCCCTCCAGGGGCAAGTCGGGGTTGAGGCCGGGCTCCAGTCGCAAGCAGGCTGCCGTATCCAGCAGACGATGGGCGAGTCCGACTTCAGCCAACTGATCGGTCATGGCCTCGGCCAGTGCCCGCTCCCGCGCACCGCGCAGCAGCAGCAGGTGGCCTTCGGCGCGCTCGTAGTCCAGGTGCAGTTCTTGCCGCAGCGTGCTCAGGCGCCGCTGGCTGAAGATGGCCAGTTGCCGCAAGGTCTGCTGACGTGCCGCGCGCAGCCGTGGCTGGCTCTGCCGCCAGGCACGCCAGATCCAGCCCAGCTGGGTCGGCTGGCGAAGCCCGCCCAGCAGCAGGCTGCGCGCAAGCGCTGGTGCGGGCCAGGGGCTCATGGTGGCCGGTGATATCAGTCCGCCTTGGGCGAAGCTGTTCTCGGCGGCCACACCGCCGCTGCGTTCGAAGACGGTGACCTCGTGGCCCTCCAGGGCCAGCTCGTAGGCGCTGCTGATGCCGACGATGCCGGCACCGACGATGGCGATGCGCATGACTCAGGCCTCCCGCTCGTGCTGGAGCAGGGCTTCGGTCTGCAGGGCCAGGCTGAGCAGGGCGTCGTCGCGCAGGGCAGGGGCCCACAGCATCAGGCCCGTGGGCAGGCTGCCCGGCGCATGGCAGGGCAGGGAAATGGCACAGCCGTCCAGGAGGTTGACGACCGAGGTGTTGCGCAGCATCAGGAGATTGGTGGCGAAAAAGAGTTCATCGTCGGCCTGCAGCGGCGCCAGTTCGGGCGCAACGCGGGCGACGGTCGGGCTGAGCAGGGCATCAAAGCCCTGCAGGGCCTGCTCCATGGCGGCGATCCAGTTGCGGCGCGCGCTCAGCAGGTCCAGGTAGTCGGCGGCGGTGAAGCCGGCGCCGCGCTTGATGCGCAACGCCACCCGCGCATCGTAGTCGCTCTCGCGCTCGGCCAAGCGGGCGCGATGCCAGGCCCAGCTCTCGCAGGCGGCCAGGCCGCCCTGGATTTGCAGGGCGCTGAAGTCGCGCAGCGGCGTGGGATCGATGTGCTCGATCTGCGCGCCCGCGGCCGACAGCTGTGCCAGGCTGCGCTCGAAGTCCTGCGCTACCTGGGCGTCCAGCCCCTCCAGCATGGCGCGTGGCACCCCCAGGCGCATGCCTGACCAGGGCCGGGGCTGCAGCCTGACCCGGCGGGCTGCGAGGATTTCGTGCAGCAGCACCGCGTCGCGCACCGAGTGGGTAATGGCGCAGCTGGTGTCCAGGCTGGGGGCCAGGGGGATGCAGCCGGCGGCGGGGGTGAGGCGGGCGGTGTTCTTGAA
>NZ_JBKCLH010000069.1:0-14797 GCF_046300915.1 Roseateles sp.
GGCCTGAAGTGAGCATGAAGACGACGATGATGATGAGCACCTCCCTTCGCCGCCTTCCGCAGGCCGCGGCCCGTGTGCTGCAGCAGGCCTCGGCCGGCGTCTGCCTGGGCCTGGCCCTGCTGGCCGCCGGCACCACCGCCCAGGCCCAGGCCCCCCAGGCCACGGCGCCTGCCGCCGTGGGCAGCGTCAGCGGCGCCGCCGCCGAGTACCGCCTGGGCGCCGGCGACGTGATCCGCATCAGCGTCTACCAGAACCCCGACCTCAGCCTGGAAACCCGGGTGGGCGAAAACGGTTTCATCTCCTTCCCCCTGCTGGGCACGGTGCGCGTGGGCGGGGCCAGCATCAGCCAGGCCGAGCGCCTGATTGCCGAGGGCCTGCGCAGCGGCAACTTCGTCAAGCAGCCCCAGGTCACCGTGGTGGTCATGCAGGTCAAGGGCAACCAGGCCAGCGTGCTGGGCTATGTCAACCGCCCCGGCCGCTACCCGCTCGAAGTGGCCGACACCCGCCTGACCGATCTGCTGGCCAATGCCGGCGGCGTGGCCTCCAACGGTGCCGAGATCATGGTGCTCAGCGGCACCCGGGGCGGCCAGCCCTACCGTGTGGAGATCGACCTGCCCGGCGTCTTCGCCCCCGGTGGCCGCGGCCAGGACATCGTGGTGCTCAACGGCGATGTGCTCTGGGTGGACCGCGCCCCCACCGTCTACATCTACGGCGAGGTGCAGCGCCCCGGCGCCCTGCGCCTGGAGCGCGGCATGACCCTGATGCAAAGCCTGGCCAGCGGTGGCGGCCTGACCCAGCGCGGCACCGAGAAGGGCATCCGCGTGCACCGCAAGGACGCCAGCGGCAAGGTCCAGATCCTGCAGCCGGCCATGGACGAGGCACTGAAGGACGGCGACGTGGTCTATGTGCGCGAGAGCCTGTTCTAAGACGAGGAAGACCACACCATGAGTTTTGCCCAGTTCCTGTCCATCTTGCGTGCGCGCAAGATGCTCTTCCTGGCCGTGCTGCTGGCCGTGCTGGTGCCTGCCGTTGTGGTGAGCCTGCTGCTGCCCAAGAAATACACCGCCACCGCCAGCGTGGTCGTGGACGTCAAGCCCGACCCCCTGGCCGCCATCGCCTACCAGTCCATGATGACGCCGGCGGTCATGGCCACCCAGATCGACATCCTGCAAAGCGACCGCGTGGCACGCCGCGTGGTGCGCGGTCTGCGCCTCACCGAGAACCCGCAGATCCGCGAGCAGTGGCTGGAAGGCACCAAGGGCGAGGGCGATCTCGAAACCTGGCTGATCGAGCGCTTCCAGAAGGAGCTGGACGTCAAGCCCTCGCGCGAGTCCAGCGTGATCAATGTGTCCTACTCCGCGGCCGACCCGCGCTTTGCCGCGGCCCTGGCCAATGCCTTTGTGCAGGCCTATATCGACACCGCCGTCGAGCTGCGCGTGGACCCCGCCAAGCAGCACAGCAGCTTCTTCGATGCGCGCGCCAAGGAAGCCCGCGAGGCCCTGGAAATCGCACAGGGCAAGCTCAGCGCCTTCCAGAGCGAGAACGGCGTGGTCATGACCGACGAGCGCATGGACATCGAGAACCAGCGCCTCAACGAGCTCTCCACCCAGCTGGTCATGCTGCAGTCGCTCAGCGCCGAGGCCACCAGCCGCCAGGCCCAGGCCACCGCCGGCTCCGCCGACAAGCTGGCTGAGGTGACCAACAACCCCGTGGTCTCCCAGCTGCGTGCCGACCTCTCGCGCCAGGAGGCCCGTCTGCAGGAAATCAGCGCGCGCCTGGGTGACAACAACCCCCAGGTGGTCGAGCTCAAGGCCAATATCAACGAGCTGCGCCAGCGCCTGGACGCCGAGGTCAAGCGCCTCTCGGCCGGCGTGGGCATCAGCGGCAATATCAGCCGCCAGCGCGAGGCGCAGACCCGCGCCGAGTTGGAAGCCCAGCGCGCCAAGGTGCTCAAGATGAAACAGGTGCGCGACGAAGGCGCCCTGATCCTGCGCGATGTGGAGAACGCCCAGCGCAACTACGACACCATCATGCAGCGCCTCTCCATGACCAGCATCGAGAGCCAGGCCACATCCAGCAACGCCAGCCTGCTCAGCCCGGCCGTGGCGCCGCTGCTGCATTCCTCGCCCAAGGTCCTGCTCAACACCGTGCTGGCCCTGTTCGTGGGCCTGCTGCTGGCCACCGGCGTGGCCCTGGCCGCCGAGCTGCGCGACCGCCGCGTGCGTGATGTTGCCGACATCGAAGGCCTGCTGGGCCTGCCCGTCATCGGTCTGCTGCCCGGCCCCAACGCCAAGAGCACCTTCGGCCGCAAGTCCGAAGCCAATCCGCAGCAGCGCCTCATCGGCGCGCCCGTGTCGTCCACCAAGGCTTCCTGAAAAGACACCATGTCCAACTACCGTGAATCCACGCTGGGCGGCGCCGAGCAGCGCGCCGAGGAAGCCCGCGGCACCCTGCAAGACCGCTCCATCGGCCACATCCTGGCCGAGGCCAACAGCCTGACGGCCGAGCAGGTCGAGCGCATCCTGGCCCACCAGAAGAGCCATGGCACCAAGTTCGGCGAGGCCGCCGTGGCCCTGGGCCTGGCCAAGGGCGAGGACGTGCTCTGGGCCCTGAGCCAGCAGTTCCACTACCCCTATGCGCCCGGCGGTGGCGGCAAGCAGCTCAGCGAGGAGCTGGTGCTGGCCAGCAAGCCCTTCAGCCACCAGGCCGAGGCCTTCCGCGTGCTGCGCAGCCAGATCAATATGCGGCTATACAGCGCCGACGCACCGCGCCCCGCCATCGCCGTGGTCAGTGCCGACAGCGGCGACGGCAAGACCTTCTTTGCCGCCAATATGGCCGTGGCCTTCAGCCAGCTCGGTGGCCGTACCCTGCTGGTGGATGCCGATATGCGCAACCCGCGCCAGCACGAGGTCTTTGGCCTGGACAACAGCACCGGGCTCTCGGGCATTCTGTCCGGCCGGTCCGAAGCCAATGTGATCCGCCCCGTGGCCGATCTGCCCAGCCTCTTCGTCATGCCCGTGGGCACCCTGCCGCCCAACCCCATGGAACTGGTGGAGCGCCCCGCCTTTGGTCTGCTGATGCGCGAGCTGGCGACCAAGTTCGACCATGTGATCGTGGACACCCCGGCCGCCATCTACGGCGCCGACTACGCCGTCATTGCCGCCCGCTGCGGCGCCGCCCTGGTGCTGGCCCGAAAGAACAGCAGCCGTGTCAACGCGGTGCAGGACTTGGTGGCCACACTGGGCAACAGCCCCGCCAAGCTGGCCGGGGTCATCATGAACGAGCATTGACCAGCACCAGCCGCTGAGCAGCACAAGAGGAGGAGGGGCCCATGAATACAACGCTGGCGCCTGCACGCCCCAAGGGCAGCGGGCTTGTTGATCTGCTGCCCTGGCTGCTGGCCGGCCTAGGCCTGGCCCTGCTGTACCTGCCCACCCTGCACAGCCTCTTCGGCAGCATCTGGGCCACCGACGAGCAGGGCCACGGCCCCATCGTGTTGGGCGTCACCATCTGGCTGATCTACCGCCGCTGGGGCGATCTCACCGACACCCGCGCCTCCGCGCCCCTGCCCTGGCTGGCCTGGCCGCTTTTGCTGGTCGGTGGCCTGCTCTACGCCGTGGGCCGCTCCCAGGGCATCTGGCTGTTCGAGGTGGGCTCCGCCATCGTCATGGTCTGCGGCCTGGTGCTGCTGCTGCGCGGCCCGCGCCAGCTGCGCGCCATCAGCTTTGCCATCTTCTTCATGTTCTTCATGATCCCCCTGCCCGGCGCGGTGGTGGACGCGCTGACCCAGCCCATGAAGATGGCCGTGTCCTATGTGGCCGAAAACATCCTCTACGCCGCCGGCTACCCCATCAGCCGCACCGGCGTCATCTTGCAGATCGGCCCCTACCAACTGCTGGTGGCCGACGCCTGCGCCGGCCTGCACACCCTGTTCACGCTGGAGGCCCTGGGCCTGCTCTACCTCAACCTCATCAAGTACGCCTCGCTGTTCCGCAACATCACGCTGGCCATCCTCATCGTGCCCATCAGCTTTGCGGCCAATGTGATCCGCGTGATCGTGCTCACCCTCATCACCTACCACTTTGGCGACGAGGCGGGGCAGGGCTTCTTGCACGGCTTTGCCGGCATGGTGCTCTTCATGAGCGCGCTCATGCTCATCATTGCCACCGACAGCCTGCTGCGCACCGGCATCAGCCGCTGGGAGAAGTGGCGCGGTACCGGCGGTGCCGGTGATGACGACGGCGCCGCCAAGGCCTGACTGAGCAGCGAAACGACCATGAGCCCGACGACCATGAGCAGCAGTAGCAGCAACGGTAGCGATCTGCCCGAGCCCACCGCCAGCCACGCCCCGGCGCAGAGCAACGACGACCCCCGCAACCCCCCGGCCAGCCAGCAGCGCCGCGCCCTGCTGGCCCTGCTGCTGATGGGCGGTGCCTCCGGCGCCGCCTGGCAGCTCACGCCCCGCACCCGCATGTCCACCCTGCACGGCGAATTCCAGCTGGAGCAGGTGGTGCCCAAGCAGTTTGGCGACTGGCAGATGGACGAGCGTGCCGTGGGCGGCATCATCAATCCACAGCAGGAGGCCATGCTCAAGCAGATCTACAGCCAGACTTTGTCTCGGACCTATGTGGATCGCCAGGGCCGCCGTGTCATGCTGTCCATCGCCTATGGTCAGGATCAGCGGGATGCCATGCAGCTGCACTACCCAGAGGTGTGCTACCCGGCACAGGGTTTCCAGGTGCTCAAGAAGTCAACCGGTGCTCTGGAATTGCCCCAAGGCACCATCCCGATTCGGCGACTTGAAACTGTCTTCGGCAATCAGCGCTACGAACCCCTCACCTACTGGACTGTGGTTGGTGAGCGCACGACCCTGGGGGGGGTAGACAAAAAGCTGATTGAGCTGAGCTACGGCCTGGACGGTGTGATCGTTGACGGCTTGCTGTTTCGCGTCTCGTCCATCGACCGGGATACCTCTGCGGCCTATGCCTTGCAGGCCGATTTCGTCAAAGCCCTCATTGGCGTGCTGTCGCCGCAGCAGCGGCGGCGGTTGGCTGGGCTCCGGCAGTGAGGTCGCCAGCTTTTGCACTGAACCCAAGCTTCGCTGCGGGCCGACCGTCGAGAGCTTGGAGCGGTGTGCTGCTCGCATTTGTGTTGCTGCTGGCCAGCATGATGGGGGCCTTGCTGGGCTTGTCGGCCTACCTACCGGTCTTCGCTTTGCTGGCGCTGGTCGCTGGCGCTGCGATCCTTATGTCGCCCCGCCTGGCAGTCTGGGTCGCCTTGGTAGGTGCTCTTTGCATCGCAGGGTTGATCGAGCTCTACCTGCCTGGTCTGCAGCAGGTCCGGTGGCTTTTCTCCTTGCTCTCCATCGTGCTCATGCTGGTGGCTACGGTGCGCTTTCTCGCCCAGCCTCGGCAGCAGGGCACGGCGGAGCTCGGTGGCGGCGCCGTCGTGCTGCTGTGCTTTGTGTGTGTGGCTTGTGCGGTGGCGGGCGCCCTCGCGGCCGGCATGCCCAGCGCTGCGGCACTGGTGGGCCTCAAGAACTATTTCCAGATGTGGGGCGTCTTGGCAGCCCTGGCCGTGTTTGGCTATGAAGCGGCCCAGGTGTCCAAGTTCATTCGCCTGCTTGCCATGCTGGCCCTGGTGCAAATGCCATTCGTTTTGCACCAGTTCCTGGTGCTGGTGCCGCAGCGCAGCACCCAGGCCGCTTCGGAACGATTCGTTGTGGCTGTCGACGTTGTTGCGGGCACCTTTGGCGGCTCCATGGCGGGCGGTGGCCGTAGCAGCGACCTGGCGATCTTGGCCGCCATCGCCATCGTTTACTTCTTTGCCCGGTGGAAGGCGGGGCAAAGCAGCCTGTTGCGGGCCGCGCTGCTGTCCGCCCTGGCGTTCTGCCCCATGCTGTTCAATGAAGCCAAGCTGGCGCTCGTCCTGATCCCGCTCGGCCTGCTGCTGCTGTTTCCGCAAGCCATCCTGCGCCGCCCGCTCACCATGTTGCTGGGTTCAGTTGCGGTTCTCGGGGCCTTGGTTGGCGTGCTCGCGCTCTATGCTGCCTTGCCTGGTGCCGATGCGCAGCGCGCAGGTTCTATTGATCGGTTCCTGCGCGATTCGCTGGACTACAACGTTGGCCAGAAGGGCTATGGCAGCGCGGTGCTCAATCGCAGCACCGTCTACGGTTTCTGGTGGCGGGAACATGTGCGGCGCGGAGATTGGAAGGGAGCGGTATTTGGTCATGGCCCAGGTGTGACCAACCCGGCATCCGCTACCGCTTCCGACACGCTGGCCACCACGCGGTATCGTGGTTATGCCATTGGCCTGACCGGCATTTCCACCTTGCTCTGGGAGACCGGCATGCTCGGCACAGCGGTGTTCGTGAGCCTGCTGCTGGCGGCCGCGTTACTGGCCAGACGCTTAGCGCTGGACGATCGGCTGCGGCCCTGGCGCGCCGAACTTCAGACCGCCCAGATCGGGCTGCTGTTCCTCGGCGTGAGCCTGCTGCACAACAACTACATCGCCTTTGACTTGGGCTACCAGGCCATGATGGTGCTGCTGCTGGGCTATGTGCTGGCCATGCGGGCCAATCTACGCCGCACGGCGGTGTCTGCGGCAGGTAGCGGGTCATGAGGATTTACTACTCTGTGGTTGATGCCTTTCCGGCCTACCGGGTTGATCTTGCTGAGCTATTTGGTGTCGAGTTGAGCAAGCTGGGTCTGCAGACCGATTGGTTTATGCGCTCGGGTGAGGCCGTGCAGATCGGCCAAGCGCATAGCTACGCGGGCCAGCGCGTGCGGCTGGCGCCTGCGCTACGGGGCTGGCCCGGCCCTATCAGGCGCTTGGCCTATTGGCTGGCCGATGCCTGGGGGCTGATTGCGCAATGGCGCAATCCGCCGGACGCCCTGCAGTGCCGCGACAAATTTCTGACCTCCGTCCTGGCCTTGTGGATAGCTCGCCTTTTGCGCCGGCCTTTTTTCTACTGGTGTTCCTACCCCTTCCCCGAGCACGCGGCGCTGATGGCTGAGCGCGCGAGCGGGCCTAAGCGGACGCTCCTTCACCTAAAGGCAAAACTGCAGCATTGGCTTCTTTATCGCTACATCTGTCCTAGAGCTGCTCACGTGTTTGTGCAGAGTGAGCAAATGAAGCAAGACATGGCAGATTACGGCGTGCCGCCGGCAAACATGACTGCGGTGCCGATGGGTGTGCCTGCTGCCTTGGGGGCAAGTGTTTTGCCGGCCGAGACCAAAGTGAAAGCTAACCGGTTCATATACCTTGGCAGCTTGGGGCGAATCCGTCGGCTTGAGACACTGATTGACGCGTTTGCTTTGGTTAGTAGCGCGTTGCCTGACGCCGAGTTGCTCTTTGTCGGCGATGGCGATGTGCCCAGCGAACGGCCAGCGCTAGAGGCTTATGCCGCCCGCCTCGGACTGGAGAACAGCGTTCGTTTTACCGGCTTTCTACCCATGCAAGATGCATGGGCGCTTGCAGCTACGGCACACGTGTGCGTGTCACCGGTTTACCCGGATCGAGCCATGCGAGCAGCATCGCCGACCAAGCTGATTGAGTACATGGCACTCGGCAGACCCGTGGTCTGCAACGATCACCCGGAGCAGTCTCAAGTCATCGCAGATAGTGGGGCGGGGGTTTGTGTGCCTTGGTCGGCTGAGGCCTTCGCGGCCGCCATGATTCGCTTGGCGACGGATTCGGAGTTGGCTGCAAGGTGCGCGAAGCTTGGGCCGGCCTGGGTGCGAGCTAACCGCAGCTATCCCATCATCGCCAAGCAGGTCTGGACGGTGTACCAGCGCCTCTTGAACGCGGTATGAGCGTGTATAGCGGCTCGCGCGTGCGGCGCGGCCTGTGGCACTTCTTGCTGGGCAAGGGCGTGTCGTCGCTGGCTGGGCTGGCGGCCATGCTCTTGGTCGTGCGTGAACTCGCTGTGGCAGAGTTCGCGGCCTATTCGGTGCTGGTTGCCCTTGTCGAAATCGTGACCGCACTCACGGGACTGGGGCTTTCCCATGTAGTGCTGCGCTACGTGCCGGAACTCTTTGCAGCAGCTGAGGTGCGCGCTTTGCGCGGGCTGGTCTTGCGCGCCTTTGGTTTGCGCCTGCTGCTGCTGCTCGCTGCCGTTGCTGTGGTGCTGCTGGATGTGCCTGGGTTTGCCGCGCTGGCCGGCGTGGGCGGCTGGCCCGATGCCTTTGGCCTCTTCCTGGTGCTGCTTGTGCTGCGCATCAGTGCCCACTTCATATCCCAGGTGTTGGAATCGACGCTGCATCAGGCGGTGGCTCAACTGGCTTTTTCCTTGGGGGCATTGGTGCGGCTGGTCGCGCTGCTGGCGCTGCTCGCCGGCGGCCAGCTTGACTTGCAAGCCGTGATCTACGCGGAAATCATCGCCGATGGTGTGAGTCTTGCTGTATTGCTCGGCGGCACATGGCGTGTCCTTCAAGCGCCAACGGGCGCATTGAGCGGTCGTTGGGCGCTGGATCATTGGCGGCGACTTGCTCGCTTTGCCATGGCGGGCTATTTTCAGCATCTTGCCATCCTGCCCTACGGGGGGCACACCAATCGCATCGTCGGCGGCCACCTGCTGGCAACGGGTGCCATGGCGGCTTATGGGTTTGCACAGTCGCTTTACGAATACGCCAAACGCTATCTGCCGGCACAACTGCTGGTAGGCCTGGTGCGGCCGGTGGTGATTGCGCGTTACAGCGAGAGTAAAGACTTTTCGCAAGCCGCGAGGCTGTGCCAGCAAGTTCTGCAGCTCAATATCTTGCTCATATGCGCGCTGCTGGTGCCGCTGCTCATTGCGGGTGCTCCGCTGCTGCTCGCTTTGTCGGCGGGCAAGTACGGCAGCGAAGCCAACTGGGTACTCTTGGCGCTTGCCCTCGTGTTGCTGCTGGAAACACAGCGCCAGCAGCTGGAGTTGCTCGCTCAGACTCTGGAGCGTTACGAGCTGCTGCTGCCCACCAACGTCTTGCTGGCCTCTTCGGTGCTGATCGCCTTGTTGCTGGTCGGCGAGCTTGGAGCGGTGGCCTTCCCTCTGGCGAATGCCTTGGGTCTGGCCGTCGCCAACAGCCGGGTGCGGCTTGGTTTGCGGCGCATCAATGCCGAATTTCGCCACGACTGGCTCGGCAGTCTGGCGACCTTGGGGCTGTTGGCGCTTGCGGTGGCCGTAGGCCGGCTGCTGATCTGGCTGGGCGTTGACTGGTGGCTGGGCAGCAGCGCAGGCCTCCTGGTCTATTGCGGCATCGCTTGGTGCTGGCGGCGTTCAGAACTGCTGCATTTTTATCGCGCACTTGTTCGGGGGCAGTCAGCCGGCTTGCCGCCCCTCCCAGCCGCGGCTGCCGACGCCACGCCACGCATTGCCTTTGGTCTGCTCTCGTACCGGCCCGAGGCGCAGGCGACGGTGGCCGAAATCGCTCGGCTGGTTCATCCACATCCGCTCTTCGTGCATCACGACTTCAGCAAGGGGCATGCTTTTTCTTGCTCCGTCCCCAATGTCCGGGTCTTGCCCAGTCCCGTGGAGACCGCCTGGGGCAACTGGTCGCTCGTGGCCGCGAGCTTTGCGCTGATGGAGGCGGCGCTTGCGGATGAAGGCGTGACGCACTTTCAATTGCTGTCCGAGGCTTGTTTGCCCATCCGGCCGATCACGGAGCTCGTGCAGCATCTGCAAACAACTCGGCCAGCTGCCATGGTGGACTGTCTGCGCGTCAGTGATGCGCGTACCTTTGTCAGCCATGGCTGGCGCTATGTACCCGGTGGTCTGTGGGGGCGCCGAGTCAGCCGTCGGCTCAGCGTATGGGCCTGGGGCCGCGATCCGGGGCATGAGCAGATTGCCGGGGTGAACCTGATCGTCTCGGGCCCGAGCGACCAGGGGTGGCGCAAGGTGCGCCAAGGCCTGAGCCTCTGGCTGCTTGGTGTGCTGCATTGGTGGACAGGCGAGCGCTTGCGGCGCCTCGGTTTGAACCATCTGGCCATTGGTGGGCAGTGGCTGGGCATGGAGCGACGCATGGCTGTCTGGCTGCTGCAGGTCCGCCAGAGCTGCCCCGATCTGGTGGCGCACTTTCAGCAGTCCCACATCCCGGACGAGGCCTTTTTCCAGACTCTGATTTCGCATGCAGCGGAGCAGGGACGCCCGCAGGTTGTCATGCAACCGGGTAGCCATGCCATGAGCTGGGCAGGAAATGGCACCGGGCCTGATGTGATCGGTACTGCCAATCTGGCGGCGGTGCTGGCATCGGAGCGTTTCTTCGCCCGCAAGTTCGCCATGAATCTCGACGACATGGCGCGCTGCCATGTTGTTGCTACCCATCTTGGATCACGATGATGAACAGTGCCGTTCCCTCTGTGGCTGGTGCCCAGCCGACTGATGCGCAGATGCTTGAGCGACATCGCGCGCTCATGGCTTCGCTGAAGCAGAGTCATGAGCCTTTAGTCGACCTTCTGGGGAAGCGGGAACTTCACTATGTTGACTTGCCGTTTCACGGCAATATCGGCGACCTGTTGATCATGGCGGGAACGGTCGCTTTTCTCACTCGCTCTAGACTTCGCCCAGCAGTCCAGGCGATGTACTTCAACTACTCAACTGGAGCCTGCCCCCCTGGGGGAGTTATTGCGTGTCATGGTGGTGGAAACTTCGGTGACATCTACGGACCCTTCCAGGCTTTTCGCGAGCGCTTGTTTGCAGAGCGCAAGGACTGCCGCATTGTTGTGTTACCGCAGTCCCTGCATTTCTCTAGCGAGGTCGAGCTGGAAAAGTGCGTTGTGCTGTGCCGTGCGCACCCTGATCTTCATATCTGCGTGCGCGATCCGGTGTCGCAGGCCATGGCGCTTCGCATGACGGACAAGGTCTATCTGATGCCCGATATGGCGCACCAGCTGTGGCCGCTGCGCGATGTTGCCACCCCAGCTCCGAGGGACGGGCTGCTGAGCCTGAAGCGGCGCGACAGTGAGGCCACGGCCTTCTCAGCCGCGGGCCAGGGCTTTGACTGGGATGATCTGGTGGGCCCGGGCTGGCGCTTTGTCTTGTCCAATCTTGTGGAGCGACCCGTGACCCAGATGCATCTGCGCCTGGGTATGACAGCAGGCAACTGGCTTGCCGATTGGTGGATTGGCCGAGCCGATGCCTTTGTGCGAGAGGCGATTGCTTTGTTCAGCCGTCACGAGCGTGTGGAGAGTGATCGCCTGCATGCCCACATCCTTTCGTGCTTGCTGGAGATCCCCAACGAGATCTATGACAACAGCTATGGCAAGAACAGTCGCTACATCAGCACCTGGACTCATGGCAGTCCTTTGGTGAGCCTGCGATCCAACAACGACGCCCAGCTGAGGGCAAGCAAGGCTTGACTGCTATGCCTAAGCTGCTAAGTCTCAACAGCTACCACTACCGCCGCGGCGGCTCCGATGCCGTCTACTTCGACCACGCGGCGCTGATGGAGGAGCTGGGCTGGGAGAACGGCTTCTTCTCCATGCACCATCCGAAGAACGTGCCCACGCCCTGGTCGCGGCACTTCATCGAGGAGCTGGAGTTCGGGCACGCCTACAGCCTGCCGCAGAAGCTGGCCATGGCCAGCAAGGTGGTCTACTCCTTCGAGGCCCGGCGCAAGCTGCGCGGCCTGCTCAAGGAGTTCCGCCCCGATGTGGCCCATGTGCACTGCATCTACCACCACCTCTCGCCCTCGGTGCTGCCCCTGCTGCGGGAGGAGGGCATTCCGGTGGTGCTCACCGCGCATGACCTGAAGATCGCCTGCCCGGCCTACAAGATGCTCAACCGCGGCGGCGTCTGTGAGCGCTGCAAGACCGGCTCGGTGCTCAATGTGGTGAAGCACCGCTGCGTGCGCGATTCGCTGGCGGCCAGCGCCATCGTGGCGGCCGAGAGCGCGCTGCACGGCTGGCTGCAGACCTACCGCAAGCAGCTCTCCAAGGTGGTGGCGCCCAGCCGCTTCTTCCTGGAAAAGTTCGTGGAGTGGGGCTGGCCGCGTGAGCAGCTGGCCTACATCCCGAACTATGTGGACGCGTCCCGCTTCGAGCCCCAGTACGAGCCGGGCGACTACCTGCTGTATTTCGGCCGCATGGCGCCGGAGAAGGGCGTGCACACCTTGCTGCGGGCCGCGGCCCAGGCCGGCGTGCCGCTCAAGCTGGCCGGCACCGGGCCCGAGCAGGAGGCGCTGCAGGCCCTGGCGCGCGAGCTGGAGGCACCGGCCGAGTTCCTGGGCTTCAAGGCCGGGGCCGAGCTGCATGCGCTGATCCGCAATGCCCGGGCGGTGGTCTTGCCCTCCGAGTGGTATGAGAACGCCCCCATGAGCGTGCTGGAGAGCTTTGCCTTCGGCAAGCCGGTGATCGGCGCGCGCATGGGCGGCATCCCCGAGATGATCGATGACGGCGAGAACGGCTGGAGCTTTGCCAGCGGCGATGTGCAGGCCCTGGCCGAGGTGATGTCTCGCGCCATGAGCCTGCCCGCCAGCGAACTGGCCCGTATGGGCCGCAGTGCCCGCGAGGGCGTGGCGCGGCGCTTCAACCGCCAGACATATGTGCAGGGCATGCTGGCCCTCTACGCCGAGCTCGGCGTGAAGGTCTGACGACGAGAACGATGAATCACAAGCAAGACAACAAGGCGCAGCTGCCCACGCTGCGCATCCTGGGCACGCGCGGCGTGCCCGCGGCCCATGGCGGCTTCGAAACCTTTGCCGAGCACCTGGCCCTGTTCCTGGTGCAGCGGGGTTGGCGGGTCATCGTGTACTGCCAGCAAGAAGGCAGCGGCCCGGTGTTCGAGGACCGCTGGGAGGGCGTGGAGCGTGTCCATATCCCGGTGGCGGGTGACGGCCCCAAGAGCACCATCGTGTTTGACTGGAAGGCCACGCTGCATGCCGCCACCCACCGCGATCTGTGCCTGACCCTGGGCTACAACACCGCGGTGTTCTGCGCGCTGCTGCGCCTCAAGGGCGTGCCCAATGTGATCAATATGGACGGCATTGAGTGGTCCCGTGCCAAGTGGGGCCCCGTGGCCAAGACCTGGTTCTGGATGAACGACTGGGCCGGCTGCTGGTTGGGCAACCACCTGGTGGCCGACCACCCCGAGATCAAGGTGCACCTGAGCTCACGCGTGCGGGCGGACAAGATCACCACCATTGCCTATGGGGCCGATCGCGTGAGCGATGTGCCGGCCGACGCGGTGCGCGCCCTGGGTCTGGAGCCGGGCCGCTACCTGACGCTGATTGCGCGGGCCGAGCCCGAGAACTCCATCCTGGAAGTGGTGCAGGGCTTCTCGCGCCACCCGCGCGGCATGCAGCTGGCGGTGCTGGGCAACTACAACGAGGCCAGCAACGCCTACCACCGTGCGGTCAAGGCCGCAGCCAGCGCCGAGGTGCGCTTTCTGGGCGCCATCTACGACAAGCCGGTGGTTCAGGCGCTGCGCTTTCACAGCGCTGCCTATGTGCACGGTCATCAGGTGGGCGGCACCAATCCCTCGCTGGTGGAGGCGCTGGGCGCGGGCAATGCGGTGATTGCGCATGACAACCGCTTCAACCGCTGGGTGGCGGGCCCGGATGCCCGTTACTTTGACGGGGCCGACGGTTTTTCGCAGGTGCTGGACGAGCTGGTGGCCCAGCCTCAAGCCTTGCAGGCCATGGGGGCCGCCAGCCGCGAGCGCTGGGCCAGTGCCTTCACCTGGGACTACATCCTGGGGCAGTACGAGGACTTGCTCAAGCGCTGGCTGCCCGGGCCCTGAGCGCCGCTGTTTTGTCTATCCGCGGCTAGAGCGCAGTTTTTTTTGGGATTTGCTTCAAGGAGTTCTGTCATGACCAAAGCCATGATCCTGGCCGCCGGCCAAGGCACGCGGGTGCGCCCGCTGACCAAGTTCACGCCCAAGCCCATGGTGCCCATCCTGGGCAAGCCGGTGATGGAGTACCTGGTGGAGCATCTGGCCCGCCACGGCGTGGGCGAGATCATGGTGAACGTGGCCTTTCTGCACTGGAAGATCGAGAACTACTTTGGCAACGGCCAGCGCTGGGGCGTGGAGCTGGGCTACTCCTACGAGGGTGTGCGGGACCAGGGTGAGGTGGTGTGCAAGCCCGTGGGCTCGGCCGGCGGCATGCGCAAGATCCAGGACTTTGGCGGCTTCTTTGACGAGACCTTCATCGTGCTGTGCGGCGACGCCATCATCGACTTGGACATCACGGCCGCCGTGGCCGAGCACAAGGCCAAGGGCGCCATCGCCAGCGTGGTGACCCTGGAGGTGCCCCGCGAGGACACCAAGAACTACGGCATCGTGGTGGCCGATGCCGAGGGGCGGGTCACCTCTTTCCAGGAGAAGCCCAAGCCCGAGGAGGCCAAGAGCACGCTGGCCTCCACCGGCATCTACATCTTCGAGCCGGCGGTGCTGGACCTGATCCCGCCCGGCCAGGAGTTCGACATCGGCAGCCAGCTCTTCCCGCTGCTGGTGGAGCGCGGGCTGCCCTTTTATGCGCAGAGCCGACCCTTCAACTGGATCGATATCGGCCGCCTGAGCGACTACTGGGCGGTGACGCAGCGGGTGCTGGCCGGCGAGGTAGCGCAAATGCATGTGCCGGGCCGCGAGCTGCGTCCACAGGTCTGGGTGGGCCTGAACACGGCGGTGGACTGGGAGCATGTGCACATCGAGGGGCCGGTCTACATCGGCTCGAATGTGCGCATCGAGCGCGGCGCCCGCATCGTGGGGCCCACCTGGATTGGCCATGGCTCGCATCTGCGCGCCGGCTGCGTGGTGGAGCGCTCGGTGCTGATCGAGCACACCCGCATCGGCGAGGGTGCGCGGGTGCAGGAGATGATCATC
>NZ_JBKCLH010000070.1:0-19706 GCF_046300915.1 Roseateles sp.
GCCTGCCCAAGACCAGCGGCGCGGCGTGCGGCTATATTATCAACCGCGCAAACCTCAGCTTCGCCCTGTGCCCGCTGCTGACCGTTGGCGCCATCGAGGCCCTGCTGACCGCGGGCAGCGAGGAACAGAAGGCCACCTTCATCCCCAAGTTGATCGACGGCAGCTGGACCGGCACCATGAACCTGACCGAGCCCCAGGCCGGTTCGGACCTGGCCCTGGTGCGCACCCGCGCCGAGCCGCAGGGTGACGGGACCTACAAGATCTTCGGCACCAAGATCTTCATCACCTGGGGCGAGCACGATATGGCCGAGAACATCGTCCACCTCGTGCTGGCGCGCGTGGCCGGTGCACCCGAGGGCGTCAAGGGCATCAGCCTCTTCATCGTGCCCAAGTTCCTGCTCAATGCCGACGGCACGCCGGGTGCGCGCAACGATGTGCACTGCGTCTCCATCGAGCACAAGATGGGCATCAAGGCCAGCCCCACGGCCGTGCTGCAGTTCGGCGACCATGGCGGCGCCATCGGCACCCTGATCGGCGAGGAGAACCGCGGCCTGGAGTACATGTTCATCATGATGAACGCCGCCCGCTTCGGCGTGGGCGTGCAAGGCATCGCGGTGGCCGACCGGGCCTACCAGAAGGCCACGCAATACGCCCGCGACCGCGTGCAGTCGCGTCCGGTGGACGGCTCCATCAAGGCCAGCGCGCCCATCATCCACCACCCGGATGTGCGCCGCATGCTGATGACCATGCGCGCCCTCACCGAGGGCAGCCGCGCCATGGCCATCACCGCCGCCGCGGCCTATGACGCGGCCCACCACCACCCGGACTCCGAGACCCGCCAGCAGAACCAGGCCTTCTACGAGTTCATGGTGCCCCTGGTGAAGGGCTACAGCACCGAGATGAGCCTGGAGGTCACGGATCTGGGCGTGCAGATCCACGGCGGCATGGGCTTCATCGAGGAGACCGGCGCGGCCCAGTACTACCGCGATGCCAAGATCCTGACCATCTACGAGGGCACGACCGCCATCCAGGCCAAGGACCTGGGGGGCCGCAAGACCGGGCGCGACGGCGGCCAGCTGGCCCGCGCCATTGCCGGCCAGATCGAGGCGACCGAGGGCCTGCTCGCCGCACGCGACAGCGCCGCTGCCAAGTCGGTGCTCAAGCGCCTGCGCGCCGCGCGCGAGGCCTACCTCGAGGTGGTGGACTTCATCGTGCGCGAGGCCAAGAGCAACCCGAACGCCGCCTTTGCCGGCTCGGTGCCCTATCTGATGCTGGCCGGCAATCTGGTGGCCGGCTGGCAGCTTGCGCGAGCCCTGATCGTGGCCGAGGACAAACTGGCTGCGGGCGAGGACGTGGATTTCATGGCCGCCAAGATCGCCACCGCGCGCTTCTACGCCGAGCACATCCTCAGCCGGGCCGGCGCCGCGCGCGAGGCCATCGTGGAGGGCGCCGAGAGCGTCACCGCCCTGGCCCTGGAAGCCTTCTGATCCCCCGCACGTATCAATAACGAGAACGGAGACCCGCGTGGCCCTGCCTCCCATCCTGCAGAACCTGCCCCTGCCCATCATCGGCTCGCCCCTGTTCATCATCAGCAATCCCAAGCTGGTGATCGAGCAGTGCAAGGCCGGCGTGGTGGGCTCCATGCCCGCGCTCAACGCCCGTCCGGCCGAACAGCTGGACGAGTGGCTTGCCGAGATCACCGAGACCCTGGCGGCCTACAACAAGGCCAACCCCGACAAGCCGGCCGCGCCCTTTGCGATCAACCAGATCGTGCACAAGAGCAATGACCGGCTCGAGCATGACATGGCCCTGTGCGCCAAGTACAAGGTGCCCATCATCATCACCTCGCTGGGCGCGCGGGAGGATGTGAACGCGGCCGTGCACGGCTGGGGCGGCGTGGTGCTGCACGACATCATCAACAACAAGTTCGCCAAGAAGGCCATCGAGAAGGGCGCCGACGGCCTGATCGCCGTGGCCGCGGGTGCGGGCGGCCATGCGGGTGTGAAGAGCCCGTTTGCGCTGATCCAGGAGATCCGTGAATGGTTCGACGGTCCCCTGGCGCTCTCGGGCTCCATTGCCAGCGGTGATGCGGTGCTGGCCGCCCAGGCCATGGGCGCGGACTTTGCCTATATCGGCTCGGCCTTCATCGCCACCGAGGAGGCCCGCGCCGCCGAGGCCTACAAGCAGATGATCGTGGCCAGCAACAGCGACGACATCGTCTACAGCAATCTCTTCACCGGCGTGCACGGCAACTATCTGCGCGGCTCCATCGAGGCCGCCGGCATGGACCCGGACAATCTGCCCGAAGGCGATGTGAAGACCATGAACTTCGGCGGCGGCTCGGCCAAGGCCTGGAAGGACATCTGGGGCAGCGGCCAGGGCATTGGCGCCATCCGCGAGGTGGTGCCGGCCCGTGTGCTGGTGGAACGCCTGGCGCGCGAGTACCAGGCCGCACGTCGCAGGCTTGCCCTGCTCTGAGGCCAAGCGCGCTGAGCTTCAAAACGAACAAGCCGCCCCTCGGGGCGGCTTGTTGCTTTGGGCTGCGGCTCGCGGATGCGAGCCGACGCGGCCTTACTTCACATTGGTGAAGCGAGCCTCGGGACGGTCATCGGAGCGGTGGACCGTGGACACATTCTTCTTCATGGCCCAGGGACGAACCTGGTGGTGGACGGGGATGAAGAAATGCTCGTCGCGGATGCGCAGCAGGGCCTCGCGCAGCAGGGCGTTGCGCTTGCTGACGTCGCCCTCCACCTTGATCGCATCGGTCAGCTGGTCCAGCTTGGCATCGCTGATGCGGAAGTAGTTCCAGTTGCCATCAGGCCCCGTGGTCTTGGTGCGAGCCAGGGACTGGATGGTGTAGAGCGCGTCATAGGTGGGCACACCCCAGCCGAACAGGAAGAGCTGGTGCTCGAAGCCCTGGATCTTGGGGCTGAAGGTGGTCATGGGCTCGGTCTGGAGCTTGGCCTTCACACCGATGCGGGCCCACATGGCCACCACGGCCTGGCAGATTTCCTCGTCATTGACGTAGCGGTTGTTGGGGCAGTTCAGCGGCACCTCGAAGCCGTCCGCGTAGCCCGCTTCAGCCAGCAGCTTCTTGGCCTTCTCGGGGTCTGCCTTGGCGGGGGTGTCGATATCGGCCGTGTGGCCGTTGACGCCGGGCGCTACCATCAGGGCGGCCGGTGCCGAGAGGCCGCGCATGATGGCGCGCTTGATGGCTTCGCGGTCAATGGCCACCGACAGGGCTTCACGCACGCGCTTGTCCTTGAAGGGGTTCTTGCCCTTGATACTGGAGCCGCGGATCTCATCGCTGCCCTGATCCATGGCGAAGAAGATGGTGCGAACCTCATTGCCTTCCATGATGGCAATCTTGGGGTCGGCCCGGAGCTTGGCCACGTCCTGCGTGGGCAGGTCGGTCAGCAGATCCACCTCACCCGACAGCAGGGCGGCCACGCGGGTCGCGTCCGACTTGATCGGCGAGTAGGTCACGCTGTCCACATTGCTGGCATTGGCGGCATCCCACCAGTCCTTGTTGGCCGCCATGCTGATCTTCTGATCGGGCTGCCAGCCGGTGATCTTGTAGGGGCCCGTGCCATTGGTGTTGCGGGTGGCAAAGGTCTCTTCCTTGACCTTCACGTCCGGCAGGTTCACCGACTTGTTCTTCTCCGCCCAGCTCTTGCTGACCATGCGGAAGTCGATGATGTTGCGCAGCAGGATGGGGTTGGGCGCCGACAGGATGAAGTCCACCGTGTGGCTGTCGATCTTCTTGATCTCGGCAATGCCGTTCACATAGGCCTGCATGGTGCCCTGGGGCTGCTTGATGCGGGCGAAGGAGAACAGCACGTCGTCGGCCGTGAAGGGCGAGCCGTCATGGAACTTGACGCCACGGCGCAGCTCGAAGCGCACCTGCGTGGGGCTGATCTGGGTCCACTTGGTGGCCAGGGCCGGTTCAATCTGGTAGGTCTTGCCGTAGCGGGTCAAGCCTTCATAGGCGTGGGCCAGGATGGCACTGGTGGTGCCGTGGTTCTGCGAGTGGGGGTCCAGGGTCAGTACGTCGTTCTGGGCGGCCCAGTGCAGCGGCGCGGCTTTCACTCCAGTAGCGAGGGCCAAAAACAGGGCTGCGGCGAGGGAGGCCCGCTTGAACTTGGGGGTCATGTCTTGCTTACTCCGTGGAAGTACCGAGTTGGCGATGCTAGCCCGGCTTGGAGTTGCATACTCTCATGGCTTGCCCGGGGCTCCGAATGCCCGTCGTTTTAGCTCTGTTCTTTAGCCGTGGGGGATTCGGCTTCAAGGCTGGCGTCGCAGCCCGATCCTGCCGAGATCCAGCGCCGTGCCAGGCGTTGCAGCAGGGGGGCGAGTGCGCGGCCCGTGGCACCTTGCCAGCCCAGCACCTGCTGCGGCTCGCTGAGCATGCCGCAGACATAGCGCCCCGCATTCCAGCGCAGGGCCTTGCAAGCGCCGCGGCGGCGCCGGCTGATCAGCATGCCCAGCGGGCAGGGCTCCGCCAGGCAGCAGATGCCGCAACCATTGCAGGGCGCGCCCCAGTCAGGCTTGGGCGGCGCCTCGGGATGGATTTCGATGCGGATCTGGTGCGGCGAGGGCATGTCCTTACTCTAGGGCGAGATGCCGCCGTGCGGGCGCAAAAAAACCGGCCATCGGGCCGGTTTCTGACGCAGGGGAGGCGCTTACTTCTTGACGCCCAGCTCGCGCAGCCGCTCTCCCAGATAGCTGTGTGCGGTGTAGCGCTCCGACAGCACCACGTCCTCGCGGGGGTGCAGGAACAGGGGCAGGGACACGCGGCTGCGCTTGGCGCCCTCGCCGGTGGGGTTGACCACGCGGTGCTGGGTCGAGGGGTAGTAGCCGCGCGAGGCTTCCTGCAGCATGTCGCCGATATTGATGATCAGCATGCCGAAGTCGCTGGGCACATCCAGCCATTGACCGTCCTTGGACAGCACCTGCAGGCCCGGCTCGTTGGCGGCCGGCAGGATGGTCAGCAGATTGATGTCGCCGTGCGCTGCCGCGCGCAGCGAGCCCGCGGGCTCCTCGCCGGTGAGTGGCGGGTAGCGCAGCACGCGCAGCAGGGTCAGGCGGCTGCCATCAATCATCTGCGACAGCGGCTCGCTGTAGCCGGCGGCAATGTCGGCCGGCGTGTGTTGCTGGACCCAGGACAAGAGCTGCTGCGCCAGGCGATTGGCCTGGGTGTAGTAGTCCATCGCATCGGCCTTGAGCTGCGCAGGGATGCGGCCCCAGGGGTAGACATGGAAATACTCCTTGATGTCCTTCTGGGTGTGACCCTTGGCGGTTTCGGAGATCTCGGTGGAGAAATAGCCGTCCTGCGTCTCGGTGGAGAAGGCGTACTGCTGCTTGTCCGTGCCATTGAAGAAGTCCAGCCAGTCGGCGTAGATCTTCTCGACCATGGCCTGCTGCAGGGGGTGGTTGATCAGCACCCCGAAGCCGGTTTCGTGCAGGGAACGGGTGAACTGCTCGGCCGCATCGGCGGCGCGGTAGTCAACGACTTTGACTTGCATGGGAACTCTCCTGAACGTCCCGACGCCGGGCCATTCAATCGCGGGGCCCTGGCGCGTGCAGTCGGCAGTCTAGGGGAGGGGACAGGAATTCGCAAACGTTTGCAGATCAAGGCGGGGCCTCGGGGTTTCCTGCGGTTTCATGACGAGACGCGATGTTCGTGCGAAATTCGCACCAAAATGGAGTCTGGCAGGACGGCTTGCTGGGCCGCCATGTGCATGGGGCGGTGCTGTGTCGGAGGCCTATGTGGCATATGCACGCCGCGCTCTGATACAGCTCAAAGCGCGGGGCCGTTTCGGCCGGCAGTGCTAAAGTCCGTGCCCGAGAGATGTTTTTGGTCCTTCCCGTCCCCTTTTCTGGCAACAGTCAAGGCGGGTCGCAATCCGCCAACCGGTCGAGCCGTGTCGCGGAAGGTTTTGTAACCAGCCAACAGCCTTGGAAACCGGGGCAGAAGGTGAGCGAGAGATGATGCAGCAATACAGGGGTAATTCGTACCTGTTCGGGGGCAATGCGCCCTATGTCGAAGAGATGTACGAGGCCTACCTCGACAATCCGGGTTCCGTGCCTGACAACTGGCGCGCCTATTTCGACGCACTCCAGCATGTGCCGGCCACCGACGGCAGCGAGGCTCGCGATGTGGCCCATGCGCCGGTGATCGAGTCCTTCGCGCAGCGCGCCAAGGCCAATGCCTTTGCCAACAAGGCGTCCAGCGCCGATCTGGCCGTTGCCCGCAAGCAGGTCCATGTGCAGTCGCTGATCGCGGCCTACCGCTTCCTGGGCAATCGCTGGGCGGAACTGGACCCCCTCAAGCGCGCTGAGCGCCCCAAGATTCCTGAACTCGACCCCGCCTTCTACGACCTGACCGAGTCCGATATGGACATCTCGTTCAGCGCCGTGAACAGCTATTTCGGCGGCGAGACCATGACGCTGCGCCAGATCGTTCAGGCGCTGCGTGACACCTACTGCGGCTCCATCGGCGCCGAGTACATGCACGGTTCCGACCCCGCCGAGAAGCGCTGGTGGCAGGAGCGCCTGGAGAAGAGCCGCAGCAAGCCGGCCTTCAGCGCTGAGAAGAAGACGGCCATCCTGGAGCGCCTGACGGCCGCCGAGGGCCTGGAGCGCTATCTGCACACCAAGTACGTCGGCCAGAAGCGCTTCTCGCTGGAAGGTGGCGAGAGCTTCATCGCCGCGATGGACGAGATGATCAAGCGTGCCGGTGAGCGTGGCGTGCAAGAGATCGTTATCGGCATGGCCCACCGCGGCCGTCTGAACGTGCTGGTCAACACCCTGGGCAAGATGCCCAAGGACCTGTTTGCCGAGTTCGAGCACAAGGCTGCCGAGGATCTGCCCGCCGGTGACGTGAAGTACCACCAGGGCTTCAGCTCCGATGTCTCCACGCCTGGCGGCCCGGTGCACCTGTCGCTGGCCTTCAACCCCTCGCACCTGGAAATCGTCAACCCGGTGGTGGAGGGCAGCGTGCGCGCCCGTCAGGACCGCCGTGGCGACACCGTCGGCGCTCAGGTGCTGCCGGTGCTGGTGCACGGCGATGCGGCTTTTGGTGGCCAGGGCGTCGTGCAAGAGACGCTGGCCATGGCCCAGACCCGTGGCTACCGCACGGGCGGCACCATCCACATCGTCATCAACAACCAGATCGGCTTCACCACCAGCGACCCGCGCGACCTGCGCTCGACCTGGTACTGCTCCGACGTCGTCAAGATGATCGAGGCTCCGGTGCTGCACGTGAACGGGGACGATCCCGAGGCCGTTGTGTACGCCATGCAGCTGTGCATGGACTATCGCGCGGAGTTCAAGAAGGACGTCGTCCTGGACATCGTCTGCTTCCGCAAGCTGGGCCACAACGAGCAGGACACGCCGTCCCTGACCCAGCCCTTGATGTACAAGAAGATCGGTCAGCACCCCGGCACCCGCAAGGTGTACGCCGACAAGCTGGTGGCCCAGGGCGTGCTGCCGGCCGACGGCCCGGATGCGATGGTCAAGGCCTACCGCGCCGCGATGGACGAGGGTCGCCACACCGTGGACCCGGTGCTGACCAACTTCAAGAGCAAGTTCGCCACCGACTGGTCGCCCTTCCTGGGCAAGAAGTGGACGGACAGCTGCGACACCGCCATCCCCGCCACCGAATGGAAGCGTCTGGCCGAGAAGCTGACGACGCTGCCGCAGGGCTTCGCCGCCCACAATCTGGTGCAGAAGCTTTATGCCGACCGTGCCGCCATGGGCCGTGGCGAGATCAATGTGGACTGGGGCATGGGCGAGTCCATGGCCTTCGCCTCGCTGGTCGCCTCGGGCTACCCGGTGCGTCTGTCCGGCGAGGACAGCGGCCGCGGCACCTTCACCCACCGCCATGCGGTCATGCATGACCAGAACCGCACCAACTGGGATGAGGGCACCTACATCCCGCTGCAGAACGTCGCCGCGGGGCAGGCACCGTTCACCGTCATCGACTCCATCCTGTCGGAAGAGGCGGTGCTGGGCTTCGAGTATGGTTACGCCGCCGCCGAGCCCAACACGCTGACCATCTGGGAAGCCCAGTTCGGCGACTTCGTCAACGGTGCCCAGGTGGTGATCGACCAGTTCATCGCCTCCGGCGAAGTGAAGTGGGGTCGCGCCAACGGTCTGGTCATGATGCTGCCGCATGGTTACGAGGGCCAGGGCCCCGAGCACAGCTCGGCCCGCCTGGAGCGCTTCATGCAGCTGGCTGCGGACAACAATATGCAGATCGTGCAGCCCACCACGGCGTCGCAGATCTTCCACGTGCTGCGTCGTCAGATGCTGCGCATGTTCCGCAAGCCCTTGGTCATCATGACGCCCAAGAGCCTGCTGCGCGCCAAGGAAGCCACCTCGCCCCTGAACGAGTTCATCAAGGGCGAGTTCCAGACCGTGATCTGTGAGCAGGATGACACCATCGACGCCACCAAGGTCAAGCGCGTCATCGCCTGCTCGGGCAAGGTGTACTACGACCTGGTCAAAAAGCGCGCCGAGAAGAAGGCCTCCGATGTGGCCATCATTCGTGTCGAGCAGCTCTATCCCTTCCCGCACAAGGCCTTCGCGACGGAGCTGAAGAAGTACCCGAACGCGACCGACATCGTCTGGTGCCAGGACGAGCCGCAGAACCAGGGTGCCTGGTTCTTCGTGCAGCACTATGTGCACGAGAACATGCTCGAAGGTCAGAAGCTGGGCTATGCCGGCCGTGCCGCGAGCGCCAGCCCGGCCTGCGGCTACGCCCACCTGCATCAGGAGCAGCAAAAGGCCCTGCTGGATCAGGCCTTCGCCAAGCTCAAGGGCTTCATCCTGACCAAGTAAGCGAACTCAGCGCCCCGTGCCGCCTGGAGCAGGCCCGGGGCTTGCGCGCAAAGAACAGAAAGAATTCACATCATGGCAATCGTAGAAGTCAAGGTTCCCCAGTTTTCCGAGTCGGTGTCCGAAGGCACCCTGATCACCTGGAAGAAGAAGCCCGGTGAGGCCGTCGCCATCGACGAGACCCTGATCGAGATCGAGACCGACAAGGTCGTGCTGGAAGTGCCCGCACCCGCCGCCGGCGTGATGGCCCAGATCCTCAAGAACGACGGCGAGACCGTGGTCAGCGAGGAAATCATCGCCAAGATCGACACCGACGCCTCGGCCCAGGTCAGCCCCCTGCAAGTGACCGCCGTGCCTGCCGCGCCGGCTCCGGCCGCCGCTGCTGCTGCCCCCGCCGCCGGTGGCAGCAAGGGTGATGTGGCCATGCCGGCTGCCGCCAAGATCCTGGCCGAGAAGGGCCTGGCCGCCACCGACGTGGCCGGCTCTGGCAAGGACGGCCGCGTGACCAAGGGCGACGCCCTGGCCGCCGCCGCCAAGCCCGCCGCCGCGCCCATCGCCGTGCCGGCCGCACCGGCCGTGGCCAAGCCCCTGCCGGCCGTGGCCGCACCCGTCACGCAGAGCCTGGGCGACCGCCCCGAGCAGCGCGTGCCCATGACCCGTCTGCGCGCCCGCGTGGCCGAGCGTCTGCTGCAGTCCCAGTCCACCAACGCCATCCTGACCACCTTCAACGAGGTGAACATGGCCCCGGTGATGGAGATGCGCAAGAAGTTCCAGGAGAAGTTCGAGAAGGAGCACGGCGTCAAGCTGGGCTTCATGAGCTTCTTCGTCAAGGCCGCCGTGGCCGCCCTGAAGAAGTACCCGGTGCTGAACGCCTCGGTGGATGGCAACGACATCGTCTACCACGGCTACTTCGACATCGGCATCGCCGTCGGTTCGCCGCGCGGTCTGGTGGTGCCCATCATCCGCAACGCCGACCAGCTGAGCTTCGCCGAGATCGAGAAGACCATTGCCCAGTTCGGCGCCAAGGCCAAGGAAGGCAAGCTGTCCATCGAAGAGCTGACCGGCGGTACCTTCTCCATCTCCAATGGCGGTACCTTCGGCTCCATGCTGTCGACCCCCATCATCAACCCGCCGCAGTCGGCCATCCTGGGCGTGCACGCCACCAAGGACCGCGCCGTGGTCGAGAACGGTCAGGTCGTCGTGCGCCCGATCAACTATCTGGCCATGTCCTATGACCACCGCATCATCGACGGCCGCGAAGCCGTGCTGGGCTTGGTGACCATGAAGGAAGCGCTGGAGGATCCGGCCCGCCTGCTGTTCGACATCTGACACTAGGGCTACTGCGCGGCTTCATGGCGTCGTTGCGGGTCCCGTCCTCCGCATCCTCACGTAGCGCTGCTACGTTCCGGTGCGTCGGCCCCCGCGCCTAGCCCTGAAGCCGCTCGCTACGCCCCGCAGCGTCGGGGTATGCGCAAGAAGGAATATTCATGAGCACCAAGAACTTTGACGTCGTCGTGATCGGCGGCGGCCCCGGCGGCTATATCGCGGCCATTCGCGCGGCCCAGCTGGGCTACAACGTCGCCTGCGTCGACGAATGGAAGAACGACAAGGGTGGCCCGGCCCCGGGCGGCACCTGCACCAATGTCGGCTGCATTCCCTCCAAGGCCCTGCTGCAGTCCAGTGAGCACTTCGAGCACGCTGGTCACCACTTTGCCGATCACGGCATTAGCCTGGACAACCTGAAGATCGACATCGCCAAGATGGTCGGCCGCAAGGACCAGGTGGTGAAGCAGAACAACGACGGCATCCTCTACCTGTTCAAGAAGAACAAGGTGACCTTCTTCCATGGCCGCGGCAGCTTTGTCGGCGCCAAGGACGGCGTCTATGAGCTCAAGGCCGGCGAAGAAACCGTTACCGCCAAACACGTGATCCTGGCCACCGGCTCCAATGCCCGCCAGCTGCCCGGCGCGGAGTTCGACGAGGAGCTGATCCTCTCCAACGACGGCGCGCTGCGCATCCCGGCCGTGCCCAAGAAGCTGGGCGTGATCGGCTCCGGCGTGATCGGCCTGGAAATGGGCTCGGTCTGGCGTCGCCTGGGCTCCGAAGTCACCATCCTCGAAGCCATGCCCGCCTTCCTGGGCGCGGCCGACGAGGGTGTGGCCAAGGAAGCCGCCAAGATCTTCAAGAAGCAGGGCCTGGACATCCAGCTCAGCGTCAAGATCTCCAAGGTCACGAAGGGCAAGAGCGATGTCACCATCGCCTACACCGACGCCAAGGGCGCGGAGCAGACCCTTGTGGTGGACAAGCTGATCGTCTCCATCGGCCGTGTGCCCAACACCATCGGTCTCAACCCCGAGGCCGTGGGCCTGAAGCTGGACGAGCGCGGCGCCATCGTGGTGGACGAGGAGTGCAAGACCAATCTGCCTAACGTGTGGGCGGTGGGCGATGTGGTGCGCGGCCCCATGCTGGCCCACAAGGCCGAGGAAGAAGGCGTGGCCGTGGCCGAGCGCATTGCCGGCCAGCACGGTCATGTGAACTTCAACACCATCCCCTGGGTCATCTACACCAGCCCCGAGATCGCCTGGGTCGGCAAGACCGAGCAGCAGCTCAAGGCCGAAGGTGTGGCCTACAAGGCGGGTCAGTTCCCCTTCCTGGCCAACGGCCGTGCCCGCGCCCTGGGTGACACCACCGGCTTCGTCAAGTTCCTGGCCGATGCCAAGACCGACGAAATCCTGGGCGTGCACATCATCGGCCCCTTCGCCTCCGAGCTGATCTCGGAAGCCGTGGTGGCCATGGAGTTCAAGGCTTCGGCCGAGGACATCGCGCGCATCTGCCACGCCCACCCCTCGCTGTCGGAAGCCACCAAGGAAGCGGCCCTGGCCGTGGACAAGCGTACGCTGAACTTCTGATCAGCCGCAGCGCACAGCAGCATGTAGAAGGGGCGGCCAAGGTCGCCCCTTTGTCTTGAGAAGCATCTATGGTCTCCGTTACCGAGCTCTACCGACAAACCCTGGCCGAACGCGGCTACACGGCCGACCCGGCGCAGTTGCGGGCCGTGGCCGCCCTGCAGCGCTGCCAGGATGAATGGGCCGACTACAAGGCCCGCCGCTCCAATGCCGTGACCAAGCTCTTGCGTCACCCGCCGCTGCCGCGCGGCGTCTATATGTTCGGCGGGGTGGGGCGGGGCAAGAGCTTTCTGATGGACTGCTTCTTCCAGGCCGTGCCGCTGACGCGCAAGACCCGCCTGCACTTCCACGAGTTCATGCGCGAGGTGCACCGCGAGCTGCAGGAGCTCAAGGGCATTGCCGACCCGCTGGAGGAGCTGGGCAAGCGAATTGCCAAGCGCTTTCGCCTGATCTGCTTCGACGAGTTCCATGTGGCGGACGTGACCGACGCGATGATCCTGCACCGCCTGCTTGAGTCGATGTTCAAGCACCGCGTGTCCATCGTCACCACCTCCAACTTCCATCCCGACGGGCTCTATCCCAACGGCCTGCATCGTGACCGCATCCTGCCGGCCATCGAGCTGCTCAAGGACAAGATGGAAGTCATGAATGTGGACAACGGCACCGATTACCGGCGCCGGACTCTGTCCCATGTGGAGCTCTATCACTGCCCTCTGGACGAACGTGCCGACGCGGCGCTGAGTGCGGCCTTTGAATCCCTGGCCGAGGCTCGTGACGAGAGTCCCCTGCTGCATATCGAGCACCGCGAGCTGCGCGCGCGCCGTCGCGCCGGTGGCGTGGTCTGGTTTGACTTCCAGACCCTGTGCGGTGGCCCGCGCTCGCAGAACGACTACCTGGAACTGGCCAGCCAGTTCCACACCCTGATCCTGTCCAACGTGCCCGAGATGCCGGTGCGTCTGGCCAGCGAGGCCCGGCGCTTCACCTGGCTGGTGGATGTGCTCTACGATCGCCGGGTCAAGCTCATCATCTCGGCCGCCGTTGAGCCGGAACAGCTCTACACCGAGGGCCCGCTGGCGCATGAGTTTCCGCGCACCGTGTCGCGTCTGCGCGAGATGCAGAGCGAGGAATACCTCGCGCTGGAGCGCCGCGATGTGGATACCGCACTGACCTGAGTCCGGCGGCTGCAGCAACGCGCTTGTCATCACCTCACTGCTAGGGAAACCGTTTCATGCCCGCGAAGCCGACGCTGTCCATGCTGAGCCTGCTTCTTGCCGCCCTGCCGCTGTGCGCACAGGAGGCCGGCGGCCTGGACCGCGCAGGTCTGGCCGCCGAGCGTGCGCGGGCGGAGGCCCGCTATCAAGCGGCCATGCAGGCCTGCCTGTCACGATTCGCGGTCACCGCCTGTCAGCAGGCCGCACGGCGCGATCGCAGCGACGCCCTGGCGCCGCTGACGGCCAGGGAGCAGGTTCTGGACGCGCGGGACAGGATGGAGCGGGCCGAGGCACAGCGCCGGCGGGCACAGGAGAAGGATGTCGCCGCGGCGGCCGATGAGGTGCGTCAGCGCCAGCGCCAGTTGCTTCAGCCGTCGCCACTTGCCACCGCTGCTTCGGCGGCTGCGCCGACAGCCGCGGCCTCCCGCCCCGACCCTGCAGCCCATGCGCGTCAGGTGCAGCGTGATATCGCCCAGGGTGAGCAGCAGGCGCAGCGGCAGCGCGAGCGAGCCCTGCAGCGGCAGCGCGATGCCCAGGCGCACCGGGAGGCCTTGGCCCGCCGTGACAAGGAGCGTGAGGCGCAGGGCAAGGCTGCTGCTGCGCCCCTGCCGCTGCCAAGCGCCTCCGACATCGAGGCGCTGCCGACGCCGCGCCCTTGATCAGGCCAGTGCGTCCAGACGCACCACGGCGAGCGAGAGATTGTCGCCACCGCCATGGGCGCGTTGGCGTGCCTTGTCGATCAAGAGTTCCGCGGCCTCGCGCGGCGCCAAGCTGTGAAGCACCGTACCCAGCTCGCGCGGGCTGAAGTAGTGCCACAGGCCATCGCTGCAGGCGATCAGGCTATCGCCCACCTCCAGGCGCTCGACCTGCGTGACCGTGGGCGTCGGTTCCTGCACCGTGCCCAGGCAGCCCGTCAGCAGATTCGACTGTGGATGCACCGCTGCCTCGGCCTCGGTGATCTGGCCCTCGTCCACCAAGCGCTGCACAAAGGAATGATCCATGGTGCGCTTGACCAGGCTGGGGCCCCGGAAGTGGTAGATGCGCGAGTCGCCCGTGTGGACCCAGTGGCACTGCCGGTCCGGCATCACCAGAAAGGCTGCCAGCGTGCTGTGCGGCTCTTCCTCGGTGGTGATGGCCGTAAGCTTGATCATCAGATGAGCTTCTGCGGCCAGTTGATTGAGGAAGGATCCGGGATCCTCTTCACCGGGCGTGAAGCGCTCGAAAAGCTGTCGGGCTGTCAGTACCACCTGATCGGCGGCCTTGCGTCCCCCGCTCTTGCCGCCCATGCCGTCGGCCACCACGGCCAGCAGGCAGCCTGCCTGGCGCGGGTGGCCGATGATTTCGACTTGGTCCTGTTGGTATAGGCGATCGCCGCGGTGGGTACCGGTGGCGGCGTTGACTCGAAAACCGGGCGTGCTGTTGCGGCTCATGCTGGGCTCTTGGTTGCCCGCAAAACTATAATCGGCAAATGTCGGCGCCCGCGTGTTGCGAGCCCGTAAATGAGCTGCATGGACGAACAACTTCACTCCCTGTCGCGTCGCTTGATCGAGTTGCGCATCGAGCATGCCGATCTGGACGTGATGATCGACCGCCTGGTACTGCAGCAGCCCATCGATGAGCTGGCCTTGCTGCGGCTCAAGAAGCGCCGCTTGGTGCTGCGCGACCTGATCGTGCGCCTGGAGCAGGCCACCGACCCGGCCGAACCCGCCTGATGTCGAGCGAGGGGGAACAGGACCAGCCCTTGCCCGCTGAGCTGGAGCAATGGGTGCAGGCGGCCTTCGAGGTGGGCGGGCCGCTGTCTCGTGCTGACGCGCACTATGCGCCACGGGAGCCTCAGCTGAACATGAGCCGGGCCGTGGCGCGTGCCATTGCCGAGCGTGACACCCTGGTGGTCGAGGCCGGTACCGGCGTGGGCAAGACCTTTGCCTATCTGGTGCCAGCCTTGCTCTCGGGGGGGCGGGCCCTGATCAGTACCGCAACCAAGAGCCTGCAAGACCAGCTGTTTCTGCGCGATCTGCCGCGCCTGATCGATGCCTTGCAGATGCCGCTGCGCAGCGCCCTGCTCAAGGGGCGAGGCAGCTATCTGTGCCTGCATCGCATGAAGTACGCGCGCCACAGCGCCGAGCTGCCGGACCGCCGCTCGGTCTTCCTGCTGGCCCGGGTGGAGCAATGGGCGCAGGCCACCGTGAGCGGCGACTTGTCCGAGATGGAGGGGCTGGACGAGCGCTCGCCCCTGATTCCCCTGATCAGTTCCACCCGTGACAACTGCCTGGGCACGGAGTGCCCCGACTACCGGGCCTGCCATGTGGTCAAGGCCAGGCGTGAAGCCCTGGAGGCCGATGTGGTGGTGGTCAATCACCACCTCTTCTTTGCCGACCTGAGCTTGCGCGACAGCGGCGTGGCGGAATTGCTGCCCACGGTGGATCTGGCCGTGTTTGATGAGGCCCATCAGCTGCCCGAGGCCGGCCTGCAGTTTCTGGGTACCGTGCTGGGCACGGGTCAGCTGATCGATTTCTCCCGCGACCTGCTGGCCCAGGGCCTGGCCCAGGCGCGCGGCTTGCAGGACTGGCAGGCTGTGGCGGCGGCGGTGGAGCGTGCTGCCCGCGAGCTGCGGCTGGCCTGCGCTGGTGCCATGAAGGAGTTGCGCGGTCTGATCAAGCTGCGTTGGCAGGAGCGGGCGGAGCAGCCGGGTTTCTCGGCGGCCTTGGATCAGGTGGCTGCTGCTGTGCGTCTGGCCGAGGCGGCGCTGGCCACGGTTGCGCCGACGGCGCCGGACTTCGTGCGCCTGCATGAGCGTGCGGGCCAGCTGCGCGATCTGGCGGCGCACTTCGCCTCATCGGCGGAGCCCGGAGCGGTGCGTTGGATCGATCTGGGCACGCACCAGGCGCGGCTGGTGGAGTCGCCGCTGGACATCCGCAAGGCCATGCAGGAGCAGCTCAACGGCCCGCCCAAGGCCTGGATCTTCACCTCCGCCACCCTGGGCGATGATGAGCGCCTGCGCTGGTTCACCGAGCCGGCGGGGCTGGACGATGCCAAGGTGCTGCGTGTGGGCAGTCCCTTTGACTATGTCAACCATGCGAGGCTTTACGTGCCGCGAGGCTTTCCCAAGCCCAGCGACCCCAGCCATGGCCCCTCGGTCGCCATCATGGCAGCGCGCTGCGCACGCGCCCTGGGCGGGCGGACCTTTGTGCTGACCACCACCTTGCGTGCCTTGCAGACGATTGGGGAGGCGCTGCGCAGCGAGTTCGAACTCGATGCTGACCCCATCCAGGTGCTGGTCCAGGGCGCCGCGCCCAAGCGCCTGCTGCTGCAGCAGTTTCTGGAAGAGCCGCGCTCGGTGCTGGTCGGTTCGGCCAGTTTCTGGGAGGGCATTGATGTGCCCGGTGATGCCTTGCAGTGCGTGCTCATCGACAAGCTGCCCTTCCCGCCGCCGAACGACCCCCTGGTCGAAGCCCGCGTGCAGAAGCTGGAGTCCGAGGGGCGCAATGCCTTTGCCGAGTTCTTCATTGCCGAGGCGGCCATTGCGCTCAAGCAGGGCGGCGGCCGCCTGATCCGCAGCGAGACCGATATGGGTTTGCTGGTGGTCTGCGATCCCCGCATGGCGGGCATGAACTACGGCCGCCGTCTGCGCGCGGCCCTGCCGCCCATGACCCAGGTTGCCAACGAGGGTGAAGCCCTGGACTGGTTGCGCTGCCTCGCGGCCGAGCGCGGGGGTGGTGACGTGGTGGCCGAGGGCAATCGGCCGTTCTGATCCCGGTTGATTGCCGGACCCAATGAAATACGCGTGCCGGGGGCACGCGTTTCGTCTCGAGGCCAGGCTCAGCGAGGGCTCACCAGAAACGCCACCACGCGCGCTTCTTGCTTGCATTTCCGGCCAGATGGGCACTGTCCGGGAAGTTCTTGCGCAGCACGCGCTCGGCGTCGTCACGCAGGGGCTTGAGCCCCATCTTCTCGTAGCTCAGCATCATCAGAAAAAGCGCCTCTTCCACGGCCGGGGCGCGCTGAAACTCCTGAATCGCCTGCTGGGCCCGGTTGGCCGCAGCCACGTAGGCGCCGCGGTTGTAGTAGTAGCGGGCCACATGAACTTCGTAGGCCGCCAGCGTGTTGGTGATGTAGTCGATGCGCAGGCGGGCGTCACCGCTGTACTTCGACTCGGGGTACTGCTCCACCAGCTGCTGGAAGGAGAGCAGGGCGTCGCGAGAGGCCTGCTGGTCGCGCTCCGAGATGTCCTGTTCAGCCAGGCGGCCGAACAGGCCCAGGTCCTCGTTGAAATTGGACAGGCCCTTCAGATAGAGGGCGTAGTCCATGGCGGCGCTGGTGGGGTTGAGCTTGATGAAGCGATCCAGGGTGGTGATGGCCGCGGTGCGTTCGCCGCTGCGGTACTGGGCCCAGGCCATGTCCAGTGCCGCCTGCTGGCCCATCAGCGTGCCGGCGGCGCGGCCCTCGATGCGCTCCAAGGTCTTGATGGCCCGGTCGTAGCTGCCGGCCTCGATGTCGGCCTTGGCGTCTGCATACAATTTGTCCAGGGCGGCCTGGGAATTCTGGTCCTCGGGTGTCGAGGAGCAGGCCGCCAGTAGGGCCAGAATGCCGGCCGAGAAGCCGGTTACTACAAGGCCGCGCAACCGCGAGCGGTGTTCAGTCATGGTCCAGGCCGGCTGCGGATGCCGACAATCAACAAAGGTGGAGTCTGATTATATGGTTGAGGCCTGGCCTGCCCCTCTGGGCGAGGGCGCGGACGAACCCGAGTTCGAGTCGACCGAGGAGTCGGCGGAGGAGGCGATCGAGGAGCGCAGCGCCGCCGTACCCGCCGAGGGCCATGGTCAGCGCCTTGATCGCTGGCTCGTCGGCTTGGCGCCTGAGTTCTCGCGCAATCATCTGCAGGGCTTGATTGAGCGCGGCTGCGTCTGGGTCAATGGCCGGCCGGCGCGCAGCGCCTCGCAGCGCTTGCAGGCGGGTCAACTGCTGCGGGTGCAGCTGCAGCCCACGGCCGAGAGCCAGGCCTTTCGTGCCGAGGCGCTGCCCTTGCAGATCGTGTTCGAGGATGCTCATCTGCTGGTGCTCAACAAGGCGGCCGGCATGGTGGTGCATCCCGCAGCCGGCAACTGGTCCGGCACCGTGATGAACGGCCTGCTGGCTCACCACGCCGGCGCGGCGGCCCTGCCGCGCGCCGGCATCGTGCACCGGCTGGACAAGGACACCTCGGGCCTGATGGTGGTGGGCAAGACGCTGGAGGCCGTGACTGCGCTGAGCCGCATGATCGCGGCGCGCGAGGTGCATCGCGAGTATCTGGCCCTGGCCCAGGGGCATGTGGCCGACGAGCTCTTCATCGACGCGCCGCTGCGCCGCGATCCGGTCTCGCGAGTCAAGATGGCGGTGCTGGCCGGCGGCAAGCCGGCGCGCACCGATGTCTATTGCTTGGGTCGGGTTGAGGTGCAAGGGCGGCGCTACAGCGCCTTGCACTGCGTCTTGCACAGCGGTCGCACCCACCAGATTCGCGTGCATCTGGCCAGCCGCGGCTATCCGCTCGTGGCTGACGGGCTTTATGGGGGGGCGCCTGCCCTGGGTTTGCAGCGCCAAGCCTTGCACGCCGCGCGCCTGAGCCTGCGCCATCCAATCACTGGGGCGGACTTGCGGTTTGATGCGTGCCCGCCACAGGATTTGTCCGATGCTTGGGTGCTCGCGGGCCTGCCGCCGCCGGTGCTTCACGAGCGCTGTGGCTGAGGGCGCTACAATCGGCGCAGCTGGCCTGATGAGAGACCGGGGCGAATGGCTTCCTCCCCTCGGATCCGAACCGCCAGCCCCCGGGGTCACGCCGGCCCGCCGCAGTCCGTGAGGGCGCACGGCGGCCCGCCCAGTATTTGAGCCCCGAGATGCTCCCGAGCCCGAAGCCCGATCAATGACCCGCTGCCCATATGGCGGCCCGCTGACAGAAGTCCATGAACACCCAGGATGCAAAGCGCGTCCTTGAGACCGCGCTGATCTGCGCCCAGCAGCCGCTCACGCTGCGGGAGCTGCGGACCCTGTTCGCCGATGAGGTCGGTGCGGACACCCTGCGCGCGCTGCTCGACGAGCTCAGCCGCGACTGGGAGCATCGCGGTGTGGAGCTGGTGGCTGTGTCCTCGGGCTGGCGCTTCCAGAGCCGCCCCGAGCTGCGCGAGTTCCTGGATCGCCTGCATCCCGAAAAGCCGCAGCGCTATTCGCGTGCCGTGATGGAAACCCTGGCCATCATTGCCTACCGCCAGCCGGTGACCCGGGGCGATATCGAGGACATCCGCGGCGTGGTCGTGACCAGCCAGATCGTCAAGCAGCTGGAGGAGCGCGGCTGGATCGAGGTCATCGGTCATCGAGAGGCCCCCGGTCGCCCGGCGCTCTATGCCACCACGCGCCAGTTCCTGGATGATCTGGGTCTGGCGAGTCTTGAGCAGCTGCCGGCCCTGGAGGCCGGCGGCGAGACACCGGCCGCCCTGGGCGAGCTGCTGGACCGCGAGGCCCAGGGGCCGCAAGACCCACCCGCCGACGCGGCGGACGCCGCCCTGGATCTGGCGGCCGAATCCACTCCCATCGAGGCAGGCGCCGAAGCGCCGACCTCTCCCCAAGAACCCCCAACCCCCAACCCGGCGCCCGAGAGTTCTCCTGCGGGCGCATCCGTTGCGGTGGTCCAGGCCGGTGAACCCGGTGCCGACCCCGCATCCGACGCTCGCGAGAAGGTGCAAGCCGACGCATGAATTCCAACGACCACGAGATGAAC
>NZ_JBKCLH010000071.1:0-17567 GCF_046300915.1 Roseateles sp.
GAACTGCCTCTATCTGCTGCTGGGCCCAGCGGCCCAGCAGCAGATAGAGGCAGTTCACCGCCAGCGAGACGCCGACGATGAGCACCGCCATGGCGGTGGCTGCGCCGATCTCGCCGGCCTCGTCCAGGTTCAGGATGGCCACCGAGGCCAGCTTGGTGTCGGGCGAGTAGAGGAAGACCACGGCCGAGACCGTGGTCATGGCGTTGACGAAGAAGTAGCGCGAGACCTCGATCAGGGTGGGTAGGCAGATGGGCAGGGTGACGCGCCACAAGGTTTTGTAGAAAGGCACCTTGAGCGAGGCCGAGACGGCCTCGAACTCGGGGTCCAGGGCCTTGAGCGCGGTGACCATGGTCATATGACCCGTGGTGTAGAAGTGCACCACGGTGCACAGCACCAGCAGGGCGCCGCTCTGGTAGAGGAAGTTCAGCGGGTTGGCCGGCGCGTTGAAGAAGAAGATATAGCCCAGGCCCAGCACCAGGCCGGGCACGGCCATGGGCAGGCTGGCCAGCAGGCGCAGCAGGCTGCGCAGCGGGGCCAGGCCGCGGGTCTTCTCCAGCAGATAGGCGCCCAGGAAGATCAGCAGCGGGCCCAGCAGGGCGCTGCCGGCCGCCAACTTCAGGCTGTTGATCAGGGCATCGCCCAGCTCCGCGTCCACGATGCCCACCACATAGTGGTCCAGGCTGAGGCTCAGGTTGTAGGGCCAGAGCTTGACGAAGGAGGCATAGACCGCCATCAGGAACATGGCCAGCATCAGGGCCGCGATCAGGGCGCAGAAGGCCAGCATCAGGGCGTCGAAGCCCCGTGAGCGCTTGGGCACCAGGGCCACGGCGCGGGCGCCCAGCATGGCGGTCTGGCGGCGCTGCAGCCAGTGGTCCACGCCAAAGCTCAGGGCGGCGGGCGTGAGCAGCAGCAGGGCCACCACGGCGCCGCGCTGGAAGTCCTGCTGGCCGATCACGAGCTTGAACACATCGGTGGCCAGCACATTGAAGTCGCCGCCGATCACCTTGGGCACGCCGAAGTCCGTGATCACCAGGGTGAAGCTCAGCAGGGCAGCCGAGACCAGGCCGTACTTGGCGCCGGGCAGGGTGATGGTGATGAACTTGCGCCAAGCCGAGGCGCCCATGGCCTCGGCGCTTTCGTACAGGCGCGCGTCGGCCAGGCTCAGTGCCGTGACCAGCACCATCAGCACATGGGGGAAGACCGCGAAGCATTGCGCCAGCACCAGGCCCGGCGCACCGTAGATGCTCTCGAAGCCCAGGGCCTGCAACAAGCCCTTGGCCACGCCCTGGTTGCCGAACCAGTAGATCAGGGAGATGGCCGAGAGCAGGGAAGGGGCCAGCAGGGGCAGCAGGCTGATGCTGCGCAAGAGGCCCTTGGCCGGCATGGCGCTGCGCGTGAGCCCGTAGGCGAAGACAAAGGCCAGGGGCAGCACGATGAGGGTGACCATCACCGAGACCCAGAGGCTGTTCCACAGGCTGGACAGCAGGCCCGGCGAGGCCAGATAGGCCCAGAAATGGGCGAAGGCACCGCCTGGTCCAGCCTGGCCGCCATGGCTGAAGGCCTGGGCCAGCAAGGCCGCCAGCGGCCCGCCCAGTCCCAGCAGCAGCAGGGCGCACAGGCCCAGCAGGCCCAGCTGGGCCAGGCGCTCGGCCAGCGGCACCTTCTGGCGCGGCGCGGCCAGCGCGGCGCCGTCTTGCGGACCGAGGGGGCGGGAGGCGATGGGCATGCTGAGGGAGGAGGTTGGAGAGCTGCTCACGATGCGCTGCCGGCGGCGGGGAAGACGCGCAACCGGTCGGTGCGCAGGGCAAAGCGCAGCTGCCGGCCGGCGGCCACACCGAACTCGTCCATCTGGTTGAGGGAGAACTGCAGGTCCACCGGCTGGTTGTCCAGGCCCTCGATGGCGATGCGGGCCAGGCAGTTGCCGCCCAGGAACTCCACCTGCTGCACCTTGCCCCAACACAGGCCGGGATGGTCGTCGGGCAGGTGCTGCTCGATCATGCGGTCCTCGGGGCGCAGATAGAGCGAGAGGCGGGCGCCGGGGCGGAAGGCCGCTGCGTTATCGGCGTCATGCCCGCTGGCGCCCGGCGGGCAGTACCAGCGCTTGCTGCCGCAGCGCACCCAGTGATCGCCCTCGGACACGGCCTCCAGACGGTTGACCTTGCCCACGAAGTCGGCCACGAAGGCCGAGGCGGGCTGGCGGTAGATCTCGAGCGGCGTGCCCACCTGCTCGATGCGCCCGGCATTCATCACCACGATGCGGTCGGCCACGGCCAGTGCTTCCTCCTGGTCATGGGTCACCATGATGGTGGTCACGCCCAGGCGCTGCTGCAGGGCGCGGATCTCGTTGCGCAGATGCACGCGCACCAGGGCGTCCAGGGCCGAGAGCGGCTCATCCAGCAGCAGCAGCCCCGGCGCCGTGGCCAGGGCCCGTGCCAGGGCCACGCGCTGCTGCTGGCCGCCCGACATCTGGGCCGGGTACTTGGCGCCGGTGCCCGAGAGCCCCACCAGGTCCAGCAGCTCCTCGACGCGGGCGCGCCGCCAGGTCCGGGTCTGGCCCTTGAGGCCATAGGCCACGTTCTCCGCAATCGTGAGATTGGGGAACAGGGCGTAGGACTGGAAGACGATGCCGTAGTCGCGGCCGGCGGGCGGCTCGCGCGAGATGTCACGGCCGGCCTGGATCAGGCGGCCGCAGCTCTGCTGCTCCAGGCCCGCGATGATGCGCAGCAAGGTGGTCTTGCCGCAGCCCGAGGGGCCGAGAAAGCAGATGAACTCGCCGCGCTGGATGCTCAGCTGGATCTCGCTGAGGGCCTGGAAAGCGCCGAAGCGCTTGCCCAGGTCCTGCAGCTCCAGATAGGGGGTGGAGACGCTCATGGTGGACCTGCCGTTCTGGAGTGCGCCGGACTTACTTGCGCTTCTCGCTCTTGCCGTCGTAGCGGCGGGTCCACTCGGCGAGCACACGCTCGCGAGCGGTGGCCGACTCGTTGAAGTCCAGCTTCACCAAGCGCGACTCATAGTCGGCCGGGATATTGGGCAGCTTGGGGGCCACGCCGGGTTGGGCGGTGATGGCGAAGTTCTTGCCATAGAGCTTCATGGCGTCCTTGCTGGAAGCCCAATCGGCCAGCTTCTTGGCGGCTGCGATCTTCTTCGTGCCCTTGTGGATGGCGAAGGCCTCCAGGTCCCAGCCCAGGCCCTCCTTGGGGAAGACCAGCTCGATGGGCGCGCCCTTGGCCTTGTTGGTGTGGCCGCGGTACTCGAAGGAAATGCCCGCCACATACTCGCCGGCGGCGGCCATATTGCAGGGCTTGGAGCCGGAGTGGGTGTACTGGGCGATGTTCTGATGCAGCGCGTCCATGTACTTCCAGCCGCCGCCCTGGCCGTTGTCGTCACCCCAGAGCTTGAGCCAGGCCACCACGTCGAAGTAGCCGGTGCCGGAGGAGGCAGGGTTGGGCATCACGACCTGACCCTTGAATTCGGGCTTGAGCAGGTCCTTCCAGCTGGTGGGCAGGGGGATGTTGCGCTTCTTGGCCTCCACGGTGTTGAAGCACACCGTGGCGCCGAACACATTCATGCCCCACCAGGCGGGCGTGGCGGCCTTGTCGCGGTACTGGGGCATGATCGCGTCCAGATTCAGCGGCGCGTAGGGTTCCAGCATGCCCTTGTTCTGCAGCAGGGCCAGGCTGGAGGCGGCCACGCCCCAGACCACGTCGGCCTGCGGATTGGCCTGCTCGGCCAGCAGCTTGGCGGTGATCACGCCGGTGGAGTCGCGCACCCACTTGATGTCCACATCGGGATGCACCTGGTTGAAGGCCGTCTGGTAGGCCTTGAGCTGGTCGGTCTCCAGCGCCGTGTAGACGGTCAGCTGAACCTTGTCACTGGCCAGTGCGCTGGCGGCGCAGAGGCTGCCCAGCAGGGCGACCATGAACTTCTTGTGGAACGTGAACCTCATCATGAGCTCCTTGGTGAACGAACAGTCGCATTTATGGCTATGGCTGATGACAAACCCATGTCACACAGGCAATGCAAGATCGAGGCCAAGGGTTTTTGTAGGTTGAATGTTGTCGATTGTCGACAATCTGTAGTCGGGTCTATACACTGGAGTCCGCCATGAACAGCCCTCGTCAGATCCAGCCCCTGATCGCACAGCTGCAGTGCAATTCCCTCGCCAATCTGGTGCAGGCGCATATCGAAGAGCAGATCCTGTCCGGCGCCCTCAAGGGCGGCGACAAGCTCACCGAGCAGCTGCTGGCCGAGCAGCTGGGTGTGTCCCGCGCGCCGGTGCGCGAGGCCTTTCGCATGCTGGAAGAGGCAGGCCTGGTGCGCACCGAGAAGAACCGCGGCGTCTTCGTGCGCGCCGTGTCGCTGGAGGAGGCGCTGGAGATCTTCGAGCTGCGCGCGATGATGGACCAGTATGTGGGCCGCAAGCTGGCCCAGACCCTGGGCGCGCCCGAGATCCGCGAGCTGCGCCGCATGGCCGACACCATGGATCAGGCCGCCAAGAGCGACGACGCGGCGCTGTTCCACGAGACCAATCTGGCCTTCCACGACCGCCTGCTAGAGCTGGCCGGCAATGCCAAGCTCTGCGCCGTCTACCGCAAGCTCACCAAGGAGCTGACCATGTTCCGGCGCCAGAACCTGAGCCATGAATCCATGGCCATCTACGCCCGCGAACACCGCCAGATCGTCAAGGCCATCGCCTCGGGCGATGCCGAGGCGGCGGGCCAGGCCATGTTCGAGCATGTGATGAACAGCCGCGAGCGCACCCGCAAGCGTTTGACAAGCGCCTGAGACGCTCGGCCGTGGACATCAGCCTGCCCGTACTTGCTGCCGTACTCCTGGGGGCACTGCTGCATGCCAGCTGGAACGCGCTGATCAAGTCCGCACCCGACAAGGCGCTCAACACCGCTCTGATCCACGGCCTGGGCACCGTGCTGGCCCTGCCCCTGCTGCTGCTCACCGGTCTGCCCCAGGCGGCGGCCTGGCCCTATGTGATCACGTCCACCCTGATCCACATCGGCTACTACACGGCCCTGGCTGGGGCCTACAAGCATGGCGATCTGGGCCTTACCTATCCGCTGATGCGCGGCAGCGCGCCCCTGCTGGTGGCCTTGGGCAGCCATGCCCTGCTGGGCGAGCAGCTCTCCACCCTGGCCTGGGTGGGTGTGCTGACCATCAGCCTGGGCGTGCTGACCCTGGGCCTAGCCCAGGCGGGATCGGCCGGTGGCGACGAGTTGCGCCGGCGCAAGGCCATGCGCTACGCCCTGATCAATGCCGTCTTCATCGCCGCCTACACCGTGGTGGACGGCCTGGGCGTGCGTGCCAATGGCGAGGCCGCCTCCTATGTGGCGGCGCTCTTCCTGCTGGATGGTGTGCCTTACCTCAGCCTGGTGCTGTGGCAGCGCCGGGATCGCCTGGCCGAGGTGCGGGCCTATATGGCGGCGCGCTGGAAACCTGCGGCGGGCGGCACGGCCGCCTCCCTAGGCAGCTACGGCATTGCGCTATGGGCCATGATGCATGCGCCCGTGGCCACGGTGGCGGCCCTGCGCGAGACCTCGGTGCTCTTCGCGGCCCTGATCGGCAGCCTGCTGCTGGGCGAGCGCTTTGGCTGGCAGCGCGCGGCCGGCACCGGCGTGATCCTGGCCGGCATCATGGCCCTGCGCCTGGCCTGAGGCTTTGCACCCCTGTGCGGGGCGGCACGGTAGCGCCCTGGCACGCGATTCGCTAGGCTGGCTGCATGGCGTATCGACAGCTTCTGGGCGGCATGCTCTGGCACTTCGAGGATCTGCGCAGCCTGCTGGCCCGGGCCAGCCCTCTGCGCTCGGGCGACCAGCTGGTCGGCCTGGCCGCGGGCAGCGCCACCGAGCGCATGGCCGCCCGCCTGACCCTGGCCGAGCTGCCGCTCAAGGCCTTTCTGAACGAGGCCCTGGTGCCTTACGAGGCCGACGAGGTCACGCGCCTCATCCTGGACACGCATGACGCGGCGGCCTTCGCTGCGGTGGCCCATCTCAGCGTGGGCGACTTCCGCGACTGGCTGCTGTCGGACGCCGCCGACAGCGCCGCGCTCGCCGCCCTGGCCCCGGGGCTCACGCCCGAGATGGTGGCGGCCGTCTCCAAGCTGATGCGCAACCAGGACCTGATCGCGGTGGCGCGCAAATGCCGGGTGGTCACCCGCTTTCGCAACACCCTGGGCCTGCCCGGCCATCTGGCGGTGCGCCTGCAGCCCAACCATCCCACCGACGATGCGCGCGGCATTGCCGCCGCCATCGTGGACGGCCTGCTTTACGGCGCGGGCGACGCGGTCATCGGCATCAACCCGGTGAGCGACAGCCTGGTCCAGCTGGAGGGGCTGCTGCGCCTGCTGGACCAGCTGATCACGCAGCTGGGCGCGCCCACCCAGGCCAGCGTGCTCACCCATGTGAGCAATACCCTGGCCCTGATCGAGCGCGGCGTGCCGGTGGATCTGGTGTTCCAGTCCATTGCCGGCACCGAGGCCGCCAACCGCAGCTTCGGCATCGATCTGGCCCTGCTGCGCGAGGCCCAGGCCGCGGCCCTGGCCCAGGGGCGTGGCAGTCTGGGCGAGAACCTCATGTACTTCGAGACCGGGCAGGGCAGTGCGCTCTCGGCCGGTGCCCACCACGGCCTGGACCAGCAGACCTGCGAGGCGCGAGCCTACGCGGTGGCGCGCGCCTTCAAGCCCCTGCTCACCAACACGGTGGTGGGCTTTATCGGCCCCGAATACCTGTTCGACGGCAAGCAGATCCTGCGGGCCGGCCTGGAAGACCATTGCTGCGGCAAGCTGCTGGGCCTGCCCATGGGCTGCGATGTCTGCTACACCAACCATGCCGAGGCCGACCAGGACGATATGGACAATCTGCTCACCCTGCTGGGCGTGGCCGGCGTGAACTTCGTGATGGGCGTGCCCGGGGCCGACGACATCATGCTGAACTACCAGAGCAGCTCCTTCCACGACGCGCTCTATCTGCGCGAAACCCTGGGCCTGCGGCGCGCGCCCGAGTTCCAGGCCTGGCTGGAGGGCCTGGGGGTGGTGGACGCGCAGGGCCGCCTGCTGCCGGTGGGCCCGCAACATCCGGCGCTGGCGCGGCTGCGCCAGCCCCTGCTGGCATGAGCGACGATCCCACCGAACTGCCCGCCCACAGCGACGCCGCCTGGGCCGATCTGCGCGCGCTCACCCGGGCCCGTATCGCCCTGGGCCGCAGCGGCGCCGCCCAGCGCAGCCGCGATGTGCTGGCCTTTGGCGTGGACCATGCCCTGGCCCGCGATGCGGTGCACCTGGGCCTGGACGAGGCAGCGCTGCAGGCCGAGCTGGCGGGGCAGGGCTGGGAGACCCTGAGCCTGCACAGCGCCGCCCCCGACCGCGCTCGCTACCTGATGCGCCCCGATCTGGGGCGGCGTCTGTCGCCCGAGAGCGCCGCGGCCCTGGACGCCGCCTGCGGCCGGTGGGGCGAGATCGAGCTGCTGCCGGTGCTGGCCGACGGGCTCTCGGCCCTGGCCGTGCAACGCCATGCGCCCGCCGTGCTGGCCGCGCTGCGCGAGCGTGCCGGGCCGGGCCTGCGCCTGGGGCCGGTGCTGATCGCCCGCCAGGCCCGGGTGGCCCTGGGCGACGAGATCGGCGAGCGCCTGCGCGCCCAGGCGGTGCTGATGCTCATCGGTGAGCGCCCCGGTCTGAGCTCGCCCGACAGCCTGGGCCTTTACCTGACCTGGGCGCCGCGCCGCGGGCGCAGCGATGCCGAGCGCAACTGCATCTCCAATGTGCGGGCCGAGGGTCTGGCGCCCACCGAGGCTGCGCGCAAGCTGCTGTGGCTGCTGCGCGAGGCGCGGCGCCTGGGCCAGACCGGGGTGGCGCTCAAGGACCAGAGCGATGCGCCGGCTCTGGAAGCAGCCCCTGCTGCGCCTCGGTTGAGCGGGGCCTGAGCGGGCGCCCCCCATTGGAGGGCCCTCTTCGGTTGTATGGCGCTGGCGCTGCGTGGCGGCCATAGTTGCAGCGCAGTCAAGCAGTCGGCCGCAGGCGGCCAAGGAGCGCAGCATGCATTTCGAAGAAGTCGACGCCGGGGATTTCCGCATCTACGCCGGCGCCATGGAGCGACCGCGCAGCTTTGGTTATGTGGCCGCGGTGGTGGTGATGCGCTTGCGCAGCGGTGGAGGCGCCGGTCGGCAGGAGATGTTCAGGGACGAAAACTTGGCCGGCGGCTATGGCTGGGCATCACCAGCCGAGGCGCTGCGCTTTGCCATCAGCGCCGGCCGTGATGTGGTGATGTGCGGTTCCAAGAGGCCTTGAGCCGGTCTCGGGTGCCAGCGCCGGCCCGCCGCTGAGGGTCGCGATTCCGTCGTTCGTCGCGCCACACCCGGTACGGGCTTGGAGTGCTGCGTCCGGGCACGCTATCGTGCCGGCATGTTCCTAGCGGCGCCATCTCCATCCCGCGGCTCTCCCTTGCCCAGCCATCGCGAGGCCTGGCAGGCTTTCGTCGCCACGCTGACGCCCGGGCGCATTGCCGTCGCCCTGGGCCTGGCCGTGATCGCGGCCCTGCTGCTGGCCCCCATCTTCATCACGCCTACCCCCGTGTTGCTGGGGCGCACGCTCTTCGTGGGCTTGCTCAGCCTGCTGGCTTTTGCCGCAGCCGGGCAGTGGCCGCGGCGTCTGCCGCGTTGGCTGGCGCGCTGGTTCTTCCAGGGGGTGGTGGTGGTGGCGGCGGTTCCGGCCGGCACGCGTCTGGTCTATCTGGTGTCGGTGGGCGGGGATTTCTCCAGTCTCTTGCGCAGCGAGGGGCGACTGCTCGGTTTTATGTGGATCGCCGGATCGGGCCTCTTGATCGGCCCTTTGCTGGCCATGGGGGCGCTCTACCGTCAGCGGGATGCCGAAGCGCGCAGCCAGGCGCTTCACTTTGAGCTGGAGCGCAGCGAGCTGGAGCGCCGCGCCCTGGATGCTCGCTTGCGCCTGGTACAGGCGCAGGTGGAGCCGCACTTTCTATTCAACACCCTGGCCAATGTCCGCGCCCTGGTCGAGACCGGATCCCCGCAGGCGGCGCCGGTGCTGGGCAGCTTGATTGCCTATCTGCGCGCGGCCATGCCGCGTCTTCAAGATCAGAGTGCCAGCCTGGGCGACGAGCTGAGCCTGGTGCGCGCTTACCTGGAGCTCATGCATCTGCGCATGCCGGACCGTCTGGCTTACCGCATCGAGGTGCCGGCCGCGTTGCAGACCCTTCGCTTTCCGCCCATGGCCCTGCTGACGCTGGTGGAGAACGCGGTGCGTCACGGTATCGACCCGAGCGAGGAGGGCGGTGTCATCGAGCTGGGCGGGCGGCGCGAGGGGGGCGACGGACCTGTGAGGCTGTGGGTGAGCGATAGCGGGATAGGGCTGAGCGACACCAGCGCTTCGGTCGGCAGCAGCGGTACGGGCTTGCGCAATCTGCGTGAGCGTCTGCAACTGGCCTTCGGCAGCTCCGCACGCCTGGACCTGACGGAAAATCTTCCGCATGGCCTTCGCGCCGAGATCGAATTTCAGCCATGAACTTGAATGTCGCCCCCACAGCACTGATTGCCGATGATGAGCCCCTGCTGCGAGACAGCCTCGAGCGTGCCCTGGCTCAGGTCTGGCCCGAGTTGCGTGTGGTGGCCCGGGCGCGCAACGGACGTGAAGCCGTGGAGCTGTTTGAGCAACTGCAGCCGCAGATCGTGTTTCTGGACGTGCATATGCCGGGCCTGAGCGGTGTGGAGGCAGCGCGCCAGCTGGCACGGCGGGCGCAGCTGGTCTTTGTGACGGCCTATGAGCAGTATGCGGTGCAGGCCTTTGAGCAAGGGGCCCTGGACTACCTAGTCAAGCCGGTGGAGCCCGCTCGCCTGCAGGACACGGTGCAGCGCCTTCAAGAGCGCTTGGCCCGCCATTCGGGGAACACGCTAGGCGGCGCGGCGCTGGAGGCGGCGATGGAGGCTGCCCTGGCGCAGCTGGATCAGCGCCTGCGCATGGTGCCTGCGGCAGCGCCGCCGCCGAGCCAGCCTGCCTATTTGCAGTGGCTCAGGGCATCGGTAGGTTCGACATTGAAGCTGATCCCGGTGGACCAGGTCATCTTCATGCGCTCAGATGAAAAATACACCCTGGTGGTCTGGCAGGAAGGTGAAGCCCTGATCCGCACCCCCATCCGCGAGTTGATCGAGCAACTCGATCCCCAGACCTTTGCCCAGGTGCACCGCTCGGTGGTCGTGAATCTGCACGCGATCAGCCACGTGACCCGAGGGCCCAATGAAACCGCGGATCTGCACCTGCGCGGCCGCCCCGAAATCCTGCCGGTCAGCCGCAGCTATCTGCATCTGTTCCGGCAGATGTAGCCGGTTCGGCGTTCGCCCTCGGACCGAGCGGCTTCAGCGCACTGCGGGCACCTGAACCAGCACCGGTTCCAGCAGCCAGACGGCCACCCGGGTGTTGAGCGCCTCCACCGTGGCCAGCGCGGCCAGCGCCAGCAGGATGATCAGCAGGCCGCGATGCAAGCCGTCCTCGGAGAAGCCGTGGGAGAAGAGAAGCGGCGGCGGGGCTGGAGGCTGGGAAGAAGCGCCGGGCATGGCCGGGACCACTCGCTTGCTGGACTGCCGCATTTGAGCCTCCGTAGGGATGTGACGGGGGCGGCGCCATGCCGCCCCGTGTCCATCCTGTACAGAGTCTAGGCTCTTGCGCTCGGCTTCGCCAGCCGGCGCAGGACGATCAGACCAGCGCCTCGGTACGCTGGGTCAGCCAGTCCAGGGCCGCGCCGCTCAGCAGCGGGGCCAGGCGGCGGCGCACCTCGGCGTGGTAGCGGTTGAGCCAGTCCACTTCCTCGGCATTGAGCAGACCGCGCGTGATGCAGCGGGTGTCGATGGGGCACAGGGTCAGGGTCTCGAAGGCCAGCATCTCGCCGAACTGACCGTTCTCGGGCGTCTCGTGCGCCACATTGAGGATCAGGTTCTCGATGCGCACGCCCCACTGGCCCGGGCGGTAGAGGCCGGGTTCGTTGGAGGTGATCATGCCAGGCTCCATGGCCATATTCGCATCCGGCACGGCCTTGGAGATGCTCTGCGGGCCCTCGTGCACATTGATGAAATAGCCCACGCCATGGCCGGTGCCATGGCCGTAGTCCAGGCCGTGCTGCCACAGCGGCACGCGGGCCAGGGCATCCAGCATGGGGCTGAGCGTGCCGCGCGGGAAGACGGCGCGGCTTAGATTGATCATGCCCTTGAGCACCAGGGTGTAGTCGCGCTTTTGCGCCTCGCTGACCTGGCCGATGGGCCAGACCCGGGTGATGTCGGTGGTGCCGCCCAGGAACTGCGCGCCGGAGTCGATCAGCAGCAGGCCGTTGCCCTCGATCTGGGCGTAGGACTCGGGCGTGGCCCGGTAGTGCGGCATCGCGCCATTGGCGTTGAAGCCGGCGATGGTGGGGAAGCTCAGGCCCTTGAAGCCGGGGCGCTGGGCACGCGCGGCGGTGAGCCATTCATCCACCGTCAGCTCGCTCAGGCGCTCACCGCGGGCCAGAGCGGCTTCGAAGCGGGCGTAGAACTCGCACATGGCGGCGCCGTCCTGCTCCATGGCCTGGCGCACAAAGGCGGCTTCCTCGGCTGTCTTGCGGCTCTTGGCCAGGGTGCTGGGGTTGATGGCCTCGATGATGCTCACGGAGGCGGGAGCGGCCTCGCGCAGACCCAGGGTCACGCGCTTGGGGTCCAGCAGCAGATGCGCCTCGGCCGGCAGAGCCGCCAGGGCCGCGGCCGCCTGCTCATAGCTGGCCAGCTTCACGCCGTCGGCCGCGAGGCGCTCGCTGAGGGCCGCGTCCACCTTGCCGGCGCCCACAAAGAGCGTGGCGCTTTGGGCATCCAGCAGCAGATGAGCCATGAAGACGGGGTTGTAGTCCACATCGGCGCCGCGCAGATTCAGCAGCCAGGCCACATCGTCCACGGTGGAGATGAAGTGGTGGCTGGCACCGCGCGTAGCCATGGCGGCGCGCACCTGGGCCAGCTTGTCGGCCCGGCTGACGGCAGCCTCGGGCGGCAGATGCTCATAGACCGGGGCCGCGGGCAGGGCAGGGCGTTCGTCCCAAGCCGCCTGCACCACGTCCAGATCGCTGCGCAGCTTGAGACCGGCTGGCGCCAAGGCGGCACGCAGCTGCTGTGCCAGGGCCAGGCCCAGCACCTGGCCGTCCACGGCCAGGGTCTGGCCGGCGACCAGCTGGGCCAGGATCCAGTCGATGTAATGGCTGGCCGCGCCGGTGTTGACCTTGACCAGCTCGATGCCGGTGCCGGCCAGCTCATGCTCGGCCTGCGACCAGTAGCGGCTGTCGGCAAACACGGCGGCGCGCTCCAGGGTCACGACCAGGGTGCCGGCCGAGCCGGTGAAGCCCGAGAGCCACTGGCGGCCCTGCCAGCGCTCGGGCAGATATTCGGAGAGGTGCGGATCGGCCGAAGGGACCAGGGCGGCGTGGGCGCCTTGTGCACGCAGCGCGTCGCGAACGCGCTCGATGCGCAGGGCCTGGGGGGCGGTACGGGTATCCATGGTCGGGCGTCTCCGGAAATAGGAACGCCGCGGGCCGTGTGGGCGCGCGGCGCTTGCTGTGGATCAAGCGGTGGCGAGATTGTAGAAGCCCGCCCCGCACTCCGCCGCCGCGGGGCGTTCGGCGTTTAAAGCTCGGTGCGCAGGGCCCAGAGCTCGGGGAAGAGCACCACGTCCAGCATCTTGCGCAGATAGCTGACGCCGCCGGTGCCGCCGGTGCCGCGCTTGAAGCCGATCACGCGCTCCACCGTGGTGACATGGCGGAAGCGCCAGAGCCGGAAGGCATCTTCCAGGTCCACCAGCTCTTCGCCCATCTGGTAGAGGTCCCAGTGCTCGCGCGGCGCGCGGTAGACCTGCAGCCAGGCCTGCTTGACGCCCTCATCGGCGGCATAGGCCTGTGTCCAGTCGCGCTGGGTGTGGCTGGCGGGCATGGCGATGCCGCGCCGCGCCATCAGGCGCAGCACCTCGTCATAGAGCGAGGGCGCCTCGAAGGCCGTCTGCACCTGGGCCAGCAGATCGGGCCGGTGGGCATGGGGCTTGAGCATGGCCGGGTTCTTGTTGCCCAGCATGAACTCGATGCGGCGGTACTGCGCGCTCTGGAAGCCGCTGCTATTGGCCAGATAGGGCCGCAGTGCGCTGTACTCGGGCGGGGTCATGGTGCCCAGCACGTCCCAGGCGTGCACCAGCTGCTCCATGATGCGCGAGACCCGGGCCAGCATCTTGAAGGCCTCGGGCAGCTCGTCGGCCGCTACCTTGGCCACGGCGGCCTGCAGCTCGTGCAGCATCAGCTTCATCCACAGCTCCGAGGTCTGGTGCTGGACGATGAAGAGCATCTCGTTGTGCTCGGGCGAGAGCGGGTGCTGGGCGCTGAGCACCTGGTCCAGGTGCAGATAGTCGCCGTAGCTCATGTCCTTGGAGAAGTCGAGCTGAGCCTTCTCTTCGCGGACGATGTTTTCGGTGTGGTGGATGGGGCAAGTCATGTCACGGCCGCCTTCTGGTTGAAGCGGGCTTCGCGCCACTCGCCGCTGGCCAGCACCTGGTGCAGGTGCTCCACGGCGTCCCAGACCTCGGCAAAGCCGATGTACAGCGGGGTGAAGCCGAAGCGCAGGATATGGGGCATGGCGTCCAGGCGGGCCGGATCGCCGGCGCGGTAGTCGCCGATCACGCCGCGTGCGGTCAGGGCCTGCACCACGGCATAGCCGGCCTCCTGCAGCGGGGCCTTGAGCGCCAGGCACACCTGGCTGCCGCGCTGGGCGGGCTCGCGCGGCGAGACCACATAGACGCCCAGCTCGGCGCAGCGCGCCTCGGCCAGGGCGGCAAAGGCCTCGGTCAGGGCCAGGGACTTCTCGCGCAGCGCGCTCATGCCGCCCAGGGGCTCGGCGGCCAGCACCGTGTCCACCCCGCATTCCAGGGCCGAGGTGGCGATCACCGAGGGCGTGCCGCAGACATAGCGGCGCACGCCCGGCGCGGGCCGGTAGTCCGGCGTGAACTGGAAGGGCGCGGCATGGCCCATCCAGCCCGAGAGCGGTTGCCAGAAGCGGTCGGCATGGCGCGGGTGCACCCAGACAAAGGCCGGCGCGCCCGGGCCGCCGTTGAGGTATTTGTAGCCGCAGCCGATGGCGAAGTCGGCATTCGCGCCCTTGAGGTCCACCGGCACGGCGCCGGCCGAGTGGGCCAGGTCCCAGACGGTGAGCGCGCCCGCGGCATGCGCCGCGGCGGTCAGCGCCTTCATATCGTGCTTGTAGCCCGTGCGGTAGTTCACCTCGGTGAGCATCAGCACGGCCAGCTCGGCATTGAGTGCGGCGGGGATCTCGTCCACGCCGTCCACCAGCTTGAGCGTGAAGCCGTGCTGGCGGCACAGGCTCTCGGCGATGTAGAGATCGGTGGGGAAGTTGCTGCGCTCGGACACGATCAGGCGGCGCTGCGGGGCGTCGGTCTTGGTGATCTCCAGGGCCGCGGCCAGCACCTTGTAGAGATTGAGCGAGGTGGAGTCGGCCACCACCAGCTCGCCGGGCGCCGCGCCCACCAGGCGTGCGATCTTGTCGCCCACGCGCTCGGGCAGGTGCATCCAGTCGGCCGTGTTCCAGGCCTTGATCAGGTCGCGGCCCCATTCCTGGGTGATCACTTCCTGCACGCGTGCGGCCGTGGCCTTGGGCAGCACGCCCAGGGAATTGCCGTCCAGATAGATCGTGCCCGGCGGCAGATCGAACTGGGCCTTGAGGCCGCGCAGCGGGTCGGCCGCGTCGCGGGCCAGGGCGTCGTCTCTCGTCTTCATGCTCACTCCATCAAAGGGATCGCAGCACGGCGCGCACCGGGGAGGCGCAGGCACCGGCCAGTTTCAGGGGCAGGGCGATCAGCTCGTAATCGCCCTCGGGTACGTCGTCCAGTACCAGGTTCTCCAGCACGCGCAGGTTCAGGCGCAGCAGCTGCTGGTGGCTGTCCAAGGTCTTGCTGCTGGCCGGGTCCACCGAGGGGGTGTCCAGGCCGATCAGGCGCACGCCGCGCTCGGCCAGCCAGGCCACGGTCTCGGGGGCATAGGCCGTGAAGTCGGGGTTCCAGACCGTGTCGGCGCGCTGCATGCAGCGCACCAGCACGCGCTCGGGCAGATCGGCCGCCGCATGGGCCAGATGCTCGATGCGGATCAGTGCGCCGCAGCCGATGGCATGGATCACGCGGCAGGGGCCGAGGTAGGCGTGCAGATCCACCTCGGCGGCGCTGGCCACGCCATTGGCGTAATGCAGGGGCGCATCGGCATGCGCGCCCACATGGGGCGACATCGTCAGGGCCGAGAGATTGACCGGGCAGTCCGGCGACAGCCTTGCGGTCCAGCGCAGGGCATAGGGCTCGTCGCCGGGAAAGATCGGCGCGTCGGGAGCCACCAGGGGCGAGATATCCCAGAGGCGTTTCATCGTGCTGCTACTCCTTGTGCCCGGCGCTTTTGCCCGGGCGGCGCGCACCTTAACAAGGCTTGAAAAAGCGTGGTGTCGGTTAATTCCAACAAGGCGCGAGGATTTACACAAGAGTCGCGCAAGGCCCTGCACAGCGCATGGCCACGGGGGTAAGTCCCAGGTCCGGGTCATGGGTAAATTGCTTGACGCCTAAACTATCGATGCCTAAAGTTGCCTGCATCCCGGCTCAAGCAAGGCGACGCCCATCATGCGCATCACCTGTATCGGCGGCGGTCCCGCCGGCCTGTATTTCGCGCTGCTGATGAAGAAGCAGAACCCGGCCCACCGGGTGACCGTGCTGGAGCGCAACCGCGCGGGCGACACCTTTGGCTGGGGCGTGGTCTTCTCCGACCAGACCCTGGCCGCGCTGCGCGAGGCCGACCCCGAGACCGCGGCCGAGATCCTGGATGCCTTCAACCACTGGGACGATATCGCCGTGCACATCGAAGGCCGGCGCATGGTCTCGGGCGGCCATGGCTTTTGCGGCATCGGTCGCAAGAAGCTGCTGAACATCCTGCAGTCCCGCTGCGAGGCCCTGGGCGTGGAGCTGCGCTACGAGGCGGACGTGCCGGACGACGGCGCGGTGCAGGACGCCGACCTCATCATTGCGGCCGATGGTCTGAACAGCCGCGTGCGCCAGAAGTACGCCGCCACCTACCAGCCCGATATCGATCTGCGCCGCTGCCGCTTCGTCTGGCTGGGCACGAGCAAGCTCTTCGACGCCTTCACCTTCGACTTCCAGAAAACGCCCTGGGGCTGGTTTCAGGCCCATGCCTACCGCTTCGATGCCACGCATTCCACCTTCATCGTGGAAGCGCCCGAGCCCGTTTGGCAGGCCGCGGGTCTGGAGCAGATGAGCAAGGAGGAGGGCATTGCGTTTTGCGAGCGTCTCTTTGCCGAGGTGTTGGACGGCCACAAGCTCATCTCCAATGCCTCGCATCTGCGCGGCTCGGCCCAGTGGATTCGCTTCCCGCGCGTGGTCTGCAAGACCTGGGTGCATCGCCGCGCCGAGGACGGCGTGCCCGTGGTGCTGATGGGTGACGCGGCCCACACCGCGCATTTCTCCATCGGCTCCGGCACCAAGCTGGCGCTGGAAGACGCCATCGCCCTGGCCCGCGATATCCAGGCTGCCGCGGGCGATTTGGACCAGGCGCTCGCCGCCTACCAGGCCAGCCGCAGCATCGAGGTGCTGCGCATCCAGAACGCCGCGCGCAACAGCACCGAGTGGTTCGAAAACGTGGAGCGCCATGCCCGCCTGGCGCCCGAGCAGTTCGCCTACTCCCTGCTGACGCGCTCGCAGCGCATCTCGCACGAGAACCTGCGCCTGCGCGACAAGCGCTATGTGGAGGACTATGAGCGCTGGCTGGCCCAGCGCAGCGGCCTGGATGGCCAGCAGGCCGTGCCGCCCATGTTCACGCCCTTCAGCCTGCGCGGCCTGCGGCTCAAGAACCGCGTGGTGGTCTCGCCCATGGCGCAGTACAGCTGCCAGGACGGCCTGCCCGGCGACTATCACCTGATGCATCTGGGCGCGCGTGCCGCCGGCGGCGCCGGCCTGGTGTTTGCCGAGATGAGCTGCACCTCGCCCGAGGCGCGCATCACGCCCGGCTGCCCGGGCTTGTGGAACGAGGCCCAGACCGCCGCCTGGAAGCGCATCGTGGACCATGTGCATGCGCACAGCACGGCCAAGATCGCCCTGCAGCTGGGCCACGCCGGGCCCAAGGGTTCCACCCGCGTGGCCTGGGAGGGCATAGACCAGCCGCTGGAGCATGGGAACTGGCCGCTGATCTCGGCCTCGCCCCAGCAGTACCTGCCGGGCGTGAGCCAGGTCTCGCGGGCGATGACGCGCGAGGACATGGACCGCGTCAAGGCCGACTTCGTGGCCGCGACCCGGCGTGCCGCCGCCGCCGGTTTCGACTGGCTGGAGCTGCACTGTGCCCATGGCTATCTGCTCTCCAGCTTCATCTCGCCGCTGACCAACCGGCGCGAGGACGAGTATGGCGGCACGCTGGACAACCGCCTGCGCTACCCGCTGGAGGTGTTTGCCGCCATGCGCGAGGTCTGGCCGCAGGCGCGGCCCATGTCGGTGCGCATCTCGGCCC
>NZ_JBKCLH010000072.1:0-2694 GCF_046300915.1 Roseateles sp.
GGCCGTACGGGCCATGCGTACGGGCGCCTACGACTTCATCGAAAAGCCCTTCGCACCCGAGCGCTTCCTCGACGCCGTGCGCCGTGCCTTGGACAAGCGCGTGCTGCGCGTGGCGGTGGACGAGCTGCGCGGACAGCTCCAGCGGCGCAGTGGCATGGAGGCGGTGCTGCTGGGCAACTCGGCCGCCATGCAGCAGGTGCGGCGCCAGGTGCTGAACCTGGCCGACACCTCGGCCGACGTGATGATTCTGGGCGAGACCGGCACCGGCAAGGAGCTGGTGGCGCGCTGCCTGCACGACGAGAGCCGGCGCCGTGACCGCAACTTCGTCGCCATCAACTGCGGCGGCCTGCCCGAGGCCTTGTTCGAGAGCGAGTTGTTCGGCCATGAGCCTGGCGCCTTCACCTCCTCGTCCAAGCGCCGCATCGGCAAGATCGAGCATGCCAACGGCGGCACCTTGCTGCTGGACGAGATCGAGACCATGCCCATGCTGCTGCAGATCAAGCTTCTGCGCGTGCTCCAAGAGCGCCGGGTCGAGCGCCTGGGCTCGAACGAAGAGCTGCCCATCAATGTGCGCGTGATCGCCGCCACCAAAGCCGACCTGCGCGCCCTCAGCGAGCAGCAGCTGTTCCGCGGTGATCTCTACTACCGGCTCAATGTCGCCACGCTCTCACTGCCGCCTCTGCGCGAGCGGCGCGAGGACATCCCGCTGCTGTTCCAGCATTTCGTCGGCCTCGCCTGTGCGCGCTACGAGCGCAGCGCGCCCGAGCTGAGCCCGCAGCGCCTGCGCGAGTTGATGGCCCATGACTGGCCAGGCAATGTGCGCGAGGTGCGCAATGCCGCCGACCGCTTTGTGCTGGACATCGGCGGCATCGAGGGCACCAGCGCCCCCACGCCCGAACCGCATGCCACCCTGGCCCAGCAGATGGACCAGGTGGAAAAGGCGCTGATCGAGCAGGCACTGCAGCGCTGCCAGGGCAAGGTGCCGGCGGCCATGGAGCTGCTGGGCACGGCCAAGAAAACGCTCTACGACAAGCTGCACCGCCACGGCATCGACCTGGAGCGCTTCCGCTCCAACTGAAACCCTGACGGTCAAGTTCAGCGGTACTGCGCCGGATCGGGCGAATCGCTGGGCTGCTCGATCAAGCGCAGAAAAGCCGGGCTCATGGGCAAGCGCAGATTGAGCCCCGAGCCGGGCAGCGGGCTCTCGAACCAGCGCTGGTAGATGGCACGGATCTCACCGCTGCGGAACAAGGACCGCAAGGCCTCGTCGACCAGCTGCTTGAAGCCCGGATCGCCCTGCGTCAGGCCCAGGGCATAGGGCTCAATCGAAAACGAGGCCTCGGAGATCAGATAGTCCTGCGGCCGGCCACTGCCCGCCAGCCAGGTGCGCAGCAGCACATCGTCCATGGCGTAGGCCACGGCGCGGCCGGTTTGCAGCAGGCGGAAGGCGTCCTTGTCGTCCTGGCCGACCAGGATCTTCATGTCCAGCTCGCGCGTCTGGTTGACCTGGTGAAGAAACTGGATGCTGGTGGTGGCGATGGTGGACGCCACCGGCAGGCCGCGCAGCTCATCCAGGCTGCGGATCGGTCGCTGGCGCTTGGACAGCAGGCGGGTCTCGGCCACAAAAGTGGTCAGTGAAAAAGCCTGAATGCGCTGACGCTCGGCCGTGTGGGTGGTGATGCCGCATTCCAAATCGACCGAGCCATTGGCCACCATGGGCATGCGTGTGGCCGAGCTGACGCTGACCATCTTGGCCTCCAACTCGGGCAATTGCAGGCGCTCACGCACCGCCTGGACCACCCGCTCGCACAGCTCGATCGAGTAGCCCACCGGCTTGAGATCGGCATCGAGGTAGGAAAACGGCGCCGAGGCCACGCGGTAGCCGAGCACGATCACGCCCGTGTCGCGGATCTTGCGCAGCGTGGGCGAACTCAAGGGCTCGGCCGCCCGCGCAGTCAGCAGCGACAGGCCCATCAGCAGGAACAGAGCGAGAGACCGGAAACGGGTGTTGAACATGAGACGGGGTCGTTACAGACACGGCAGGAAGCTGCTGTGATTGTCACAGCAGCCGCTTGCGGCGCGCGGCTGTGGCAGGATGCTTGCCCTGATGAACCCTCACTTGCCTTCCACCGACTCCGCCGCAAGCGACGCGGCCTGGCGCGAAGTCCTGCCCCTGGATCAGGCTCTGGCCGCCCTGCCACCCCACAGCCAGGACTTGCTGCAGCAAGCGCGCGCGGCTTGGTGCCGAGAACAAGGCCTGCTGCTCTTCGCCTACGGCTCACTGATCTGGCGCCCGGGCTTTGAGGCGGCCGAGCAATGGCCCGCACGGGTCCAGGGCTACCACCGGGCTCTGCGTCTGCGCAGCCTGTCCAATCGCGGCAACCGCGAACAACCGGGCTTGGTGCTGACCCTGTTGCCGGGCGGCAGCTGCCGCGGCCTGGTCTACCGGGTGGCGCCCGAGCACAGCGCCCGAGTGCTGGATGAGCTCTGGGTGCGCGAGATGGTGGTCGGTTCCTACACGCCGCGCTGGCTGCATTGCCAGACGCCTGTCGCGCCAAGGCTGGCCCTGAGCTTCACTTTGAAGCGCCACAGCCCCGCACGCGTCGGGCCGCTGGATGACGCTGCCTTGTTGCACATCCTGCGCCATGCGCGTGGCCGCTATGGCAGCACCCTGGACTATCTGCAGCGCTGCGT
>NZ_JBKCLH010000073.1:0-6561 GCF_046300915.1 Roseateles sp.
CGGGCCGGTGTAGAGCAGCACGCAGACACTGGCCACCGCGCCGCGGCCGACCCGGCCGCGCAGCTGGTGCAGCTGCGAGAGGCCGAAGCGCTCGGCGTGCTCGATCACCATCAGGCTGGCATTGGGCACGTCCACGCCGACCTCGATCACCGTGGTGGCCACCAGCACGCTGGCCTCGCCGCCCGAAAAGCGCGCCATCACGGCGGCCTTCTCGGCCGGCGGCATGCGGCCGTGCAGCAGGCCCACCTCGAAGCCCGGCAGCGCGTCGACCAGCTCTGCATGGGTCTCGGTCGCGTTGTTCAGGTCCAGAGCCTCGCTCTCTTCGATCAGCGGGCAGACCCAGTAGACCTGGGCGCCACCGGCCACCTCCTGGGCGATTTTCTCGATCACGTCCTGGCGTTTGCCATCGGCGAAGACCTTGGTGACGATGGGTGTGCGGCCCGGGGGTAACTCGTCAATCGTGCTGACGGCCAGGTCGGCGAAATAGGTCATGGCCAGGGTGCGAGGAATCGGGGTGGCGCTCATCATCAGCATGTGCGGCTCTAAATCCATTGAGGCCAACTTCCTGCGCAATGCCAGGCGCTGCGCCACGCCGAAGCGGTGCTGCTCGTCGATGATGGCCAGGCCCAGGCGCGCGAACGTGACCTTGTCTTCGATCACCGCATGGGTGCCGATCACCAGCTGGGCCGCGCCGCTGGCCGCGGCGTCCAGCATCTTCTGGCGCGCCTTGCCCTTGACGCTGCCGGTCAGCCAGGCGACTTGCAGGCCCAGGGGCTCCAGCCAGCCGATCAGCTTCTTGAAATGCTGCTCGGCCAGGATTTCGGTCGGCGCCATCAGCGCGCATTGCCAGCCGGCATCGATGGCCACGGCCGCGGCCAGGGCCGCCACCACGGTCTTGCCCGAGCCCACATCCCCTTGCAGCAAGCGGTGCATCGGTTGGCCCAGGGCCAGGTCTTGCGCAATCTCCTCGCTGACCCGCTGCTGCGCGCCGGTCAGGCCGAAGGGCAGCACGGCCAGCAGGCGTTCGACCAGGCCGCCCGGCTTGGCGCGCAGGGCCGGTGCTTTCAGCAGGGCGCGCTCGCGCTGGGCCTGCATCTGGCTGATTTGCTGGGCCAGCAGCTCCTCGAACTTGAGGCGCTGCCAGGCCGGGTGGCTGTGGTCTTCCAGCGTGCCCAGGCGCGCCTGCGGCGGCGGGTGGTGCAGAAAGTTCAGCGCGTCGCGCAGCGGCGGCAGGCTGCTGGGCACCGTGCCCTGGGGCAGCAGCTCGCGCAGATCGGCGCGCTGCAGGCCCGAGGCGATGGCGCGGCGCAGGTAAGTCTGCGGCAGGCCGGCGCTGACGCCCGTCTACCCGGCCAGCGGCGTGTCGGGCTGCACGGCCTTGAAGGTGGGGTGCACCATCTCGCGGCCGAAGAAGCCGTGGCGCAGTTCGCCGCGCACGCGGATGCGTTGGCCCACGGCCATGCTTTTCTGGTGCGAGGGGTAAAAGTGGATGAAGCGCAGCAGCAGATCGCCGGTCTCGTCTTCCAGCCGCACCATCAGCACGCGCCGGCCGCGTGTCTCGATGCGGCATTCGATCACCTCGCCCTCGCATTGCACGGTGTCGCCTTCGCGCGTGTGGCCGATGGGCGTGATCTGGGTCTCGTCCTCGTAGCGCAGCGGCAGGTGCAGGGCCAGGTCGATGTCGCGCAGCAGGCCCAGCTTCTCCATGGCCTTCTGCGGCGCGGACTTGGGCTTGGCGGCAGCGGCCGCCGATGTGGCGGGTGCGGCGGCGGCGGTAGCAGCAGGCGATGGACGAGGAGGGGCCGAAGCAGGCATGGGCGGGATTTTGCCCTGCGGGCGGAGTTCGAAACCCGGCCGTGGCGTCGAGCTGCTGCGGGGCGCTGGCATCTGCATGTTCATCAAGCCTCTTTGGAGCTCAGGACCGGCAACATAATGGTGGTTTCGTTCGGTGCCACAAGCTGACATTCAGACCCAGGCCCCGTTGGCTTGGCGTGCGATACAAATACTGTATGAATATCCAGTTTATCAGCAAGAGGCGCCGCAGATGAATGCCCGGCACCCCGATCGCCACGACGAGCTGCGGGCCATCGTGCGCAGTTCTGCTTGGCTCATGCGCGCGCTCCATGCCGCACGTTACCTGGGCCTGCCTCAGTGGTGCATCGGCGCCGGCGCGTTGCGCAATCGGGTCTGGGACCATCTGCATGGCCACTCCGAGCCTTCAGCGCTGGCCGATGTGGACCTGGCCTATTTCGATCCCGAGGAGCCGTCTGGTGAAGAAGCGGCACACCAGGCAGCCCTGGCGCGCGCCTGTCCCGACTTGCCCTGGGAGCTGACGAACCAGGCGCATGTGCACCTCTGGTTCGAGTCTTGTTTCGGTCATGCCGTGGCACCGCTGCGCTCGCTTCAGGACGCGGTCGCCTCTTGGCCCGAGTTCGCTACCGCGGTGGCCGTGCGCCTGGAGGCCGACGACACGCTGACGGTGATTGCCCCGCATGGTCTGGACGATCTTTTCGCCATGCGCATTCGCCGCAACCCGGCCCGGGTCAGCGTCGAGACCTTTCGCCAGCGGATTGCGCAAAAGCAGTATGCGCAACGGTGGCCGCGGGTGCTGATCGAGGATGCGGTGCCTGATGAAGCCAGAGTTCATGTTGAGTGAGCGGAAGGTCTTGCTGCGAGCTTGCGAGGGCGTGGCTTGGCTTGGCGCGGCGAGCTGCCTGCTTCTGGCCTTTCGATGGGGTCGCTGGATCGAGGCTGGGCCTGCCATCGAGCCGACCTTGATGGTCGGCTTCGTTCTGCTTTTGTTGACCTTTCTGCCGGCTTGCGTGCTGGCTGAGGAGTACGGGCGTTCAAGGAGAGGGCTTGACAGCGTTTCGGTTCCCAAAGATGGGCTGACGCTCAATGAACTGGCAGAACTCCTGACCTGGGCCCCAACCCCATGCAAGGTGGCGGCCTGCCTGGGCATTGTCCTGGCGGTGTATGCGGCGCTGGAGTTTGGGGAAGTGGGCTGGTCTTCGATGGACCCACCCTCCGCTGCGGACGGTGTTGGGGCGGCTCTGTACCTGGCGACGTTTTTCATGCTGGCGCTTCCGGTGCTGGCGTCTGCGGCCCGCATGCCTGGCAGCTACGCTGAAAGCCTCGGTCATGGGCGATAGAGACTTGTTTGCAAGCGCCGGTCTCACAGCCTCCACTCGTGGCGCTTGTGGAGTCGAGCCCTCCGCAGGCGCGCTCCCGACCTTGGTCCTTTTGCCGGGCATGGACGGAACCGGTGACTTGTTTCAGCCTTTGCTGGATGCGCTCGGTTCCGGGATCCAGGTGCAGGTCGTGCGCTACCCGGAAGCCGAGTGTTGGTCGTACGAGCGTTTGCTGGCCTATGTGCTCGGCTTGCTACCGTCGGGCCGGCCGTTTGTCCTGCTGGGTGAGTCTTTCTCCGGCCCCATCGCAATCCGGCTGGCGGCCCTTGCGCCCAGGCATTTGCAGGGCTTGATCCTGTGTTGTACCTTCGCCCGCAATCCGCGCCCGGGCTTGTCTTGCTTGCGTCGCCTGCTTCCATGGGCTCCCTTGACGCGCATGCCTTCGGTCCTGCTCAGCGCGGCCATTCTGGGGCCGTGGGCAAGCCCTGAGCTCAGGCACTTGCTTCGCCAGGCTGTCGCTCGTGTGCATCCGTCGGTGATGCTCGCCCGAGCGCGCGCGGTGTTGATGGTGGACGTGACGAACGACTTGGCCTCGCTTCGCCTGTGCTTGCAAGCGTCGGCCGATCGATTGGTGCCGGGACGAGAGGCACAGCACATCGCCGAGCTTTTGCCTGCCACCAAGCTCCGAGTCATCACGGGACCGCATGGTCTTTTGCAAGCGGCGCCGGTGGAATCCGCCAAGGCCTTGCTCGCTTTCATTCGCCAGGTCGCAACAACCACACCATCGCCCGATGGGCCGGCTTGCGGTGCCCAACACGAGACGGTCCCATGATGCTGCCGCCCTTACTCGACGAACGCATGCACGATGGCTCCCGTCACTTTGCTGTCTTGCCTGAATCTCGCGGCAGCTTGCGTATGCTTGTTCATGTTCTGGCCTTGCCCGGTGCATGGCCTCGGGCCTATCTGCCATCGGTGAACGAGACCTGGTTGGATTTCAGCTACCGGCGTCATCGTTTCAGCTTGCACAATCCTTTGGGGGCGTGGTGGTTCTTTGTGAACGACTCCTGCTGTCCCGAACCCTTGCTGCGTGTCGTGCAGGCCCACTTCGCGCGCCTGCTATGTCCTGGGAGTCCGCATTAGGCTCCGGCTTCAATCTTCAGCAGCCATGTCTGAGTTTTTTCTCCGCTTCACCGCCCCCGACCCCGAGGCCCATGCGCGCAGCATCGCCGCCCTGCGTGAGCAGCTGGCGCTTCTGCAGGCGAAGGCTGGCGCCGGCGACGCCGTCGACGAGATGGCCTTGCTGGAGCTGGTGGCCGATCTGGCCAGCCTCTTGATCACCGCACGCCAGGAGGGCGAGGCCTTGCGGCTTTTGCAGGCGCATGAGGCCCTAGCTCAAGGTCCGCTTGAGATGCCGGCGCCGCACGAAGCCCTGGGCTGGTTCTGGTGTGCCTATGCCACCGCCCTGCAATACCTCGGCCAGCGTGCCGAGGCCGAGCCCATCTTCGCCCGCACGGTGGATCTGTGCGAGGCGGGCGGCTGGCTGCGTTTGCGCGCCATGGTGCTGCAGCACTGGGGCCGCAGCCTGGTCGAGCAGGGGCGCTTTGACGAGGCGGAATCGCGCTTCCAGCAGGCCCTGGCCCTGCGGGTGCAGCTGCAGGACCCGAGGCAGGCGACCACGCGCGAGGCGCTGGCGCTCTTGGCGCAGCTGCGCCATCCAGTTTGACCGTTCGAGCATGATCCCGGACGACCTGCTGGCCCGCCTGGCCGCCCCCATCGAGTCGCCCCGCCTGTGGCTGGAGCCCTTGCGTGCTGCCCACGCGGCCGAGTTGTTCGAGGGCTTGCAGGAACCCGAGCTCTACCGCTGGATCTCCATGGACAAGCCCGACCGCGTGGAGGCCCTGGCGGCACATTGGCAGGCGCTGGAGAGCCGCCGTTCGCCCGATGGGCAGTTCGCCTGGCCGGTCTGGGCCCTGCGGCGCAAGGCCGATGGCTGCTGCCTGGGCCGGCTGGATGCCGAGATCGATGCGCAGCTGAACGCGCCCAATCTCGGCTACTACCTGCTGCGCCCCGCCTGGGGCCAGGGTTACGCCAGCGAGGCGGTGCAGGCCGCCACGGCTGCGCTGTGTGAGCGCGGCGTGCGGCGCATCGTCAGCACGGTGACGGTGGGCAATCAGGCTTCGGCACGGGTGCTGCAGAAAGCCGGCTTTGTCTTTGATCGCATCCTGAAAAACAACGACTGCATCGCCGGCCAGATGCACGACGACGAAGCGTATGTCTGGACGGCGGACGCCCTCTCAGCGCCCGCTGCTTGAGGATTCGGCCGCGGCTGTGGTCTTGGCCTTGAGCGCCAGGCGATGCGCCCGCACATACCGGGCGATGTTGACGAAGCTGTCCACCCAGAAGCGCTCCGGATGGGCGGCCAGATGCTGCAGCAAGGCCTGGTGGGCTTCCTTGGACACACTCAGATGGTCGCCGCCAATGCCGTGGAAGGTGAGGCTGGCCAGCGTGCCCTGGGCGGCGGCCTGCTCGACGATGGCGATCAGCTCGGCGCCGCTTGAGCCCACCGGCCCGGCCGTGGGCACATCGGCCAGGTCCAGCGCGGCCAGCGAAGGCACGACCCCGCCCACGCGCGTTTTCATGGCCAGAAACTCCCCAGCCACGGCAGGGAGGTAAGGCTTGCCGCCGGCCAGTGGATCCGTGCAGGGGGCGGTGTAGGTGCGCTGGGTCTGGCCGTCGATGGCATACAAGTAGGCATTGGCCAGCTGCACTTCTTCCAGCATCTGAGCCACGCTGATCTTGTCGAGATCGCGGTGCGGCGCCACCCAATCGCGGCCAGGCGCCGAGCGTGAGCAGGGGTGGAACAGGGTGTGGTTGCCCAGTTCATGGCCCGCGGCCGCGGCACGCCGCCATTCCGGCAGGCGTTGCCGGACGACCGGGCTGGCCAGGGTCAGGTAGAAGGTGGCCTTGAGGCCCAGCGCGTTCAGCGCAGGGATGGCGTTGTCGAGCTGGCTGGCCAGGGCGTCGTCGTAGGACAGGCTGACGGCCGCCCGGGCGCCGCCGGGCCACTGGAAGGCGGGCGCCGGCTCGCTGTGGGCGCCGGTGGCCAGTAGGCACAAAGGCAGGCTCAGGGCCAAGCTCAGCAGAGCCCGCCAGCGCGGCCGGCCGGGCGTGTGTGCCGCAGCGAATGTGTTCATCATCAGAGTACGGCGCCTTGATCGTGAGGGGAGGCCGGGCAGCGCCCGGCTGGCGCTAGCGATGATATGTCGGCGCCATGGGCCTGACTGCCTGCCTGCGCGCCGCGAGTTTTGTGACGTTTCTGAAACCTCGGCCTGCAGGCCCGCCGCCGCCTCTACACTGCGCCCGCATGCAGCAAGGCAAACCCCTGATCCTGATCGTTGATGACGACGCCGAACTGTCCGCCCTGGTGGCC